>JAQICA010000071.1 GCA_027858775.1 Salinivirgaceae bacterium
GACATTCTGGTTCCAAGCCTGCCTGGCTGACCAATGATAAGAACGGGGTGAAAACCGTAGCGGAAACAATCCATTCCCGAATATGGATACAATCAGGATAAAATCAAAGGAGGTTTAATGTAAAAATGGCATGGCAGGTTATGATGGTGGGCAAAAAAAATGTTGTCCTCAGCTACTGCATTGCCCATTATTGATCCCAATTGCGAATTCAAGTTAAATTATTCTATTCCCCGAATCGCTGAGAAAAGATGAACTATCCCAATAGCGTAAATAATATGGGATCTGGACGTAATGTTCAGGGGTGCATTCTTTCGCTTGCTCTCAGTTACCGCATTTCTGGGGACAAACGATACCTCGACCGGGCAAAGGCCGAGTTGCTCCAACTTGCTGATGTGAAAAATTGGGGAACGGGGCATTTCCTCGATGTTGGCGAAGCCTGTTTGGCTGCCGGCGTTGGATTCGACTGGTTGTACAACGACCTGAATGTTGACGAACGTGAAAAGATTGTACAGGCAATTGTTCAAAAGGCACTGCTTCCATCCTTGGAAGTAAAAGAAAGTGAAAATAATTCGAGCTGGGTGAATGGAAACTTTAACTGGAATCCGGTTTGCAACGGGGGTCTTTTGGTGGCAGCTTTGGCTATTGCCGAACACGAACCGGAAATATCGCGGAAGATAGTTGAACGTTCATTAAAAAATATTCCGTTTGCAGGAGAAGCTTATGCGCCGGATGGTTCTGATGCGGAAGGTCCAAGTTATTGGTCGTATGACACCAGTTTTTATGTCATCACTATTGAAGCCTTACGTTCGGTATTTGACACAGCCCTTGGTCTGGAAAAAATGCCGGGATTCTTAATGACCGGCGATTATAACAATCAAATGGTCGTTCTAACCAGCGAAGACTACAATTATTCCGATTATCATGTTGAAAATCTGAACGAACCAATCATGCTTTGGTTCGGAAGGGAATTGAACCAATCTGACCTTATTCAGGATGAGTTGAACGATTTAAGCCGCTTGTATGAAAAGGTGACGGCAATCCGGGAAAGTTAATTACAACTACTTGAATAGCTAATGATTAAATATATAGGTTGTTGCGATATTGTGTCAGACCTGTTATTTGCAAAATATCGATGCCGGAATGAACTAACGAATTATTTTATTAATTACGAAGATATTTAATAAATTTACATGCTTGAAATGCTGTGATTAAATAATTTTTAAACCTTACGAGGGAATGATTATTTAATTATGACAGTTTCATGTGATAAGTAAAACAAAATTTTTAAACGGATGAAAACAAGGAGTTGCAACAACAAGAGTGTTCCGTCAGGTAAGAATAATTTTAACTATACGGTAATAGGTATGGGGGTACTTTTGGTTTGTGCCTCATTGTTTTTTTCATCATCGGTAAAGGCTGTTTTGTTTAGTGCAACACCTAAACTTATTCCAACCGCGACAGGCGAAATTTTACCTGAACAGATGGGGATAACCAGTGTTCATGAACATATAGCTGTGCCTTATGGATGCGATTCGGCTGTTAAGGCAAAAAGTATAGCTTTTGTAATTGCCGAACTTAAAAAGGCTAAATCGTTTGGATTAAATCCTATAATGGAAGTCGGTCCTATAAATGACGTGGAGGCAATGCGACAAGTGTCTATTGCTTCGGAGGTTAACGTGGTGTGCTGTGCCGGATTTTATGTTTTGAAAGATGATTAGCAGAATATGACTGTTGCCGATTTTGAAAATAAAATGATTAAAGATATCGAAAAGGGTATTCAAGGAACCGATATTCGCCCCGGTGTTATTAAAGTAGCCGCTAGGGGGCTTCCTCTAACTCAAGGCGAAAAAAATCTTTTTATTGCTGCAGCTCATGTTCAAAAAAAATATAGTTTGCCTATTTGCACCCTTGCAGTTAGCGGATGTGCCGAACAACAGCAGGTTTTAGAAGATGCCGGTGCCGATCTTAAACATTGCTATTTTTCGCATGTCGAAGCTACCTTTGGTTGGAGCGGTCGTACGTTGGATCAAGAGATTGATTATTTAGAGGGAGTGGTAAAGAAGGGTAGTACGCTTAGTTTTAATAATTTTGGCAATTGGAATCATACCAAGCCCGAAGATTTGGCTAAAATTATTATCGAGTTGTGTAAGCGAGGTTACGATGATAGAATGGTGGCTACAATGGATTTAACATGGTCGTTTGAGGCAGGCGATTTAAAAATTCTTTGGGGTGATACTAATAAAGATGGTAAGGAGCGTACATACTCATGTCTTTTAAAGAGTGCTGTTCCTTGGATGATCTCAAACGGAGTGCCCGAAGTATCGGCAAAGAAAATGGTTAAAGATAATCCTATGCGTCTTTTTGAGTGGTAGGTTTATAAACGGTAGAATAGTAAATTTTGAATAGTATGAAAAGAATAAGTATAGTAAGCCTTTTATTGATTGCAATTGCATTTTCGAGTTTCGGTCAATTAACGGTTGCATTCGATAACGCTAATATCGCTTATATGGGGCGTAGTGAGGTGGTTGATAATAAATGTGTAAGGTTTTATTGGCCGGGTTCTTCAGCTACCATTAAGTTTAAGGGAACCGATATTAAAGCGGTTATAGAAAACGTAAAAGAGAATACCTATTTTTATGCTATTGTTGATGGTGATGAGCGGCAAATTAGAAAAATAAAACCCGATACAGTAAAATCTGCTGTTTTATTGGCATCTAATTTATCTAAAGGGAAACATACAGTACAGTTGTTTAAGCTTTCTAATAACACTTCGGTTACCTCTTTTTACGGCTTCGAACTCAACGAAGGCGCGAGTGTTTGCAGACCCGATAGACCCGGCAAAAAGAAAATAGAGTTTTACGGTAATTCTATTACAGCCGGGCATGGTGTTGATGTGTTGCCCGGTGAAAAAGATTCGGGAGCACCGCAGTATTTTAATAATTACCTCACTTATGCCGCTCGAACAGCACGTCATTACAACGCTCAATATTCTTGCATAGCCCGTAGCGGAATAGGTATAATGGTGAGTTGGTTTCCTGAGATTATGCCCGAAATTTATGACCGTGTTAACCCGGCTGATCCGACAAGTAAGTGGGATTTTTCGAAATACACCCCCGATGTTGTGGTTGTCAATCTATATCAGAACGATATGTGGATAACGTCATCGCCCGAAGAGGAGCAGTTTAAGGCTCGTTTTGGAACAACAGCTCCCGACTCAACTAAGATTATTTCATCGTACCAAGCATTCATATCGCTGTTAAGATCTAAGTACCCTAAGGCATCCATTATATGTACACTGGGAAGTATGAACGCCACTGCAAAGGGTTCGTCATGGCCGGGTTATGTCGAAAAAGTTGTTGAAGGAATGAAGGATGCAAAAATTTACAATTATTTCTTCACTTTTAAAAATACAGGAGGGCATCCCAAAGCCTTTGAACAAAAAGTAATGGCCGATGAACTGATTCGGTTTATCGATCAGAATATAAAATGGTAGTTCAATAATGAAAACAGTTCCATGAATTTTTTGATGAAGTCAGGGGAGTGTTATTTGAGTATGTAGTTCTTTGTTATTAAGTAAAGTATGTAGTTTCAAATAGATTTTTAGTTTATTAATTATAATTTTTTTCACAATAATATCGTTGTATATGAAAGTAATATGGATAATAATCGGATTTATATTATGTTTAAATATTAATGTTTTTGCACAGGATTCTCCCCCACTTAGTGTGGAGCTGGAATCGCTATTGCCAATAGATATTTTTCCTAAGAATTCTGGAAAAGAGTATGTTTTTGTTGATGAATCAGGTAGTAAAAAACCAAGTGTTTTTTCTGTGAGTCAATTAGTAGGTAATTCACTTCCTGTTTTTACTGCAGAGGTATTTTCAACAGCTCCTTCGCATTACAATGTTAGTGTTACTTGGAAAAATTCACGTACCATTAATAGGGGCGATGCGCTTTTGGCACGTTTTACTATGCGAACCATTTATGCTAAGCAAGAATCTGGCGAAGGTAACGTTAGTTTTTTTCTTCAAACACCAAAGCCTGCATACATCAAAAGTGTAATTCTTCCCCTAGCAACAGGGCCTGAATGGAAAATATTTGATATCCCGTTTGAAGCCAAAGAGAATATGGCGGCCGGTGAAGCCGAAATATGTATCTCTTTTGGTGCGCTACCTCAAAAAGTTGAAATAACAGGTCTTCAAGTTTTGAATTTCCAGAAAAAAATCACTGTTGATAAACTACCCACCACTCGTTTTTCATATGGTGGACGTGAAGCCGATGCACCATGGAGGGTTGCTGCTCTCAAGAATATTGAAGAGATTCGTACCGCTCCGCTTGTAATAAAAGTGGTTGATTCATTAGGTCAGCCGGTTAGCGGTGCTGCAGTTGAGGCAAATCTTGCTTTGTCTGATTTTATATGGGGTACAGCAGTTAATGAGTCAATGCTTGCCTATGATTCTCCCGATTCTGAAAAATATAAAGCCGGGTTAAAAGAGCTTTTTAATACAGGTGTTATCGAGAATGGATTAAAAAGTCCCAGATGGACAAATAATCCTAAGCGTAAGGCAGAATCAATACGTGCTTTCGAGTGGCTGGAGCAGAATGATTTCCGTCAGAGGGGACATAATTTAGTGTGGCCGGGCTGGAAGTTTAATTCCGAGGAGATGAAGGCGTTGGCCGAAACCGATTCGGTTACTTTTAAAAACTTTATAGATGATGAATTTCGCGATAAAATAGCCTATACCAAAGGGCGTGTAATTGCATGGGATGTTATTAACGAGATTATGCACGAACGCGATTTCTTAAAATATCTTCCCGGAGATATTGTTGTACAATGGTTTCGTTTAGCTAAAGAGTTGGAGCCCGATGCTCAACTGTTTATTAACGATTATGGAGTGCTGAACAGTATTGCCAGTCCGCAAAATATTCGCGATTATATCGACTCTATTGCTCATTATCGTTCAATGGGAGCACCAATTGAAGCCATTGGGGCGCAAGGTCACGTAGGACGCCAACCTCGCGATCCTGCTCTAGTTATTAGCGATCTCGATATTTTTGCAACTTCCGGACTGCCTGTTCAAATTACTGAGTTTGATATTAATTCACCCGACGAAGAGTTACAAGCCGATTATACACGCGATTTTCTTATTGCATGTTACAGTCATCCCAATGTAACAGGTTTAACCATTTGGGGTTTTTGGGAAGGAAAACAATGGAAAGAAGATGCAGCCATGTTTCATAAGGACTGGACACCTAAGCCTAATTTAGCCGTGTGGCGCGAGTATGTAACAGGTAAGTGGAAAACATCAATAAGTGAAGCGACAGATTCAACCGGTATGGTTGATGCCAATGGTCATTTAGGTAAGTATCAAATATCAGTTACTTATGGCGATAAAGTTGTTAAAGTTGATTATCAACTTACTAAAGCCGGTGAGCCGGTGGTTGTTGAATTGTAATGCAGTTTAATAGCTTATATTATAGCTTGTGTTGTATCATAAATAGTTAGAGTAGCGTGGAGAAATTGGCTATAGGAATAGATATAGGAGGTACTCGTACCAAATTAGGTTTGGTTGATTTAATAAACGGTAAGGTGTTGGAGCTGATTATTGCTCCTACCGAAACAAAGGATTCAGGTAAATTTTTGGAAATAATAAATTCGGGGATTGATAAACTGAAAGAAGTTGCACAAAAGCACCATTCTACAATTATTGGTGTCGGATTCGGTGTTACCGGATTCGTATTTAGCAACGGAATGGTGGATTCTACATACGGATTTCTCGAATTTATGGAAGATTATCCGTTAGCCGAATATATCGTAAAACAGAATTCTCTTCCTTGTCGTGCCGATAACGATGCCCGTGTGGTGGCTCTTGGTGAAGCTTTATATGGCAAGGGCAAAGGGCAGAATCGTGTTTTGGTGCTTACCTTAGGTACAGGGTTGGGGTTAGGATTTATTGCCGGCGGAAAATTTGAGACCGACTTACCTTATGCTCACATGGGCGGTCATATTTCGGTAGGTCACACCGATTTTAAATGTTATTGCGGTAAAAGAGGTTGTTTAGAGGCCTTGGTATCGGCAACAGGAATTGTTGCAGGAGCTAAGCGATTGGGATGGGAACAAAAATACCCCGATCTTCCGTTGAATGTTGAAACAATTTTTAAGGCCGAACAAGATGGCAACGATGATGCAAAAATTGTTGTTGAGGAATTTTTAGGGTATCTTAAAACCGGCATCGATAATTATATTAATATTTTTGCTCCTGATATGATTATTATCGGGGGTGGTGTTTCAAAAGGAATGAAGCTTTATTTAGATAAATTGACCCAGCTTGATTTCCTTCTTCCATACAAAAATTACAAAGTAAAAATTGCACTTTCGGAACTTGACGAACATTCAGGAATTTTAGGTAGTGCAGCCTTATTTAATTAAATATTTAACTTGAATTTAGTCATTTTTTGTAGGTAATCCTAGTATTGATAAAGTGATGAAATATTGTTCTTAGTGATTTATAAATATAACATATAAATAATTTGAAAATGAAATTTAAAGCAACCGTTTTAATTGTAATTATTAATTTATCGGCATTAGCCGTTTTTGGACAACCTTATTTTAAGACTCATGTAAAAAATAAATTTGTCAATCAGAATTCATATATCGGTATGACTGTGGATACAACAACTCCCCCTGTATTTAATAGTATAAAAAGTGAATTGCCTCAGCCATATTGGAATGCAAGGCCTGATGTACTGAAATGTTACTGGAGAACTTGGGAGATTGCTTTTTCAAACTTGAAAAGTGTAAATCCAAAAAGTGGCTTTGTTTCACCGTTTATTGATCCGGCATTTAATGGTCATATATTTATGTGGGACTGTAGTTTTATGACCATGTATGGTAAATATGCCATGCCTGTCTTTAATATTCAAAATACATTAAATAACTTTTATTCAAAACAACATATCGATGGCTTTATTTGTCGTGAAATTCGAGAAAGTGATGGTACTGATTGCTTTGAGCGATTTGATCCTTCCAGCACAGGGCCCAATATAATGCCATGGTCGGAATGGGAATATTTTCTGAACTTTAACGATACTGCAAGGCTGAGTAAAGTGTTTCCTGCACTTTTAGCTTATTACCAGTGGTTTCAAACATATCGTTCGTGGCCCGATGGCACATACTATTCAAGTGGATGGGGATGTGGAATGGATAACCAACCTCGAATGGCTAAAAACTTCAACCAGCAATGGAGTCACGGATTTATGTCATGGATTGATATTTCATTACAACAGGTATATGCCGGAAATATTTTAATAGAAATGGCGGATAAACTTGGTCGTAAAGCCGATGTAGTTTCAATAGAGAAAGAGATATTAAGCCTGAATGCCTTTATTAATTCGAAAATGTGGGATACAAAAGAGAGTTACTATTTCGACCGCAGGCAAGATGGAACATTGAATAATGTAAAAAGTATTGCAGCGTATTGGGCGTTATTATCGGGAACATTACCGGAAAATAGGGTTCAAGAGTTTGTGTCACATCTCGAAGATACTACAATGTTTGCCAGAGTGCATCGGGTTCCAACTCTGTCTGCCGACAATCCAAATTTCAACCCTAATGGAGGCTACTGGAATGGAGCTATTTGGGCACCTACTAATTACATGGTACTACGAGGCTTGACTAAATACGGGTTTGATTCATTAGCATATGAAATTGCTTCAAACCACCTTAATAATGTTGTTGAAGTATTCAATAAAACTAATGACATTAGAGAAAACTATGCACCTGATAAAGTTCAAGGTAATGATGGGAATAATTTTGTAGGATGGACAGGTCTTGTACCAATATCCGACTTGTTTGAATATGTGTTTGGAATTAGACCTAATGTGCCGGAAAACACACTTTTAATTGACGTTCGCTTGACTGATGAGTATGGAATTAAACAATATCCTTTCGGTAAAAAAGGGATGTTAGATATAATGTGTAAGAAAAGAAAAAAGGAAACAGACAAACCATCAATAACTATTAAAACCAATGTTCCGTTAAAAATTATTCTGAAATGGAAAAAAGGAGAATTGGTTAAAAATATTCAAGCCGGAAATACCAA
>JAQICA010000172.1 GCA_027858775.1 Salinivirgaceae bacterium
TCAACATTAACAATATCACCAAGTACAAATCTGAAATACTCAATTTTTTCATTAGTCGTTCTTGATAGGTAAGCAAGTGCACCAATTGTAAAATACCCTGTCACTATATCTAGTTTGCCGTTTTCAGTGTATTTGGCAATCCATTCGTGAACTTTATAGTTTTTATTTTCGTTGTCAATTAACATTCAAATCTATTTTTAAAATTCCTTAAATGTACAAATTTAGCACCGAGCGCTGGCAAGAAATAGCTCTTTTGCAAGCTGAAGCAATGGCTTTTGTGTCAGGGCTTGCGAATGTGCTGTTTTGTGCGTTGGCAATAAATCCTTTTTTTAGCGGGTCAGCAAAACAAAAATTCCTTCGGTTTAGCACTTCGTTTCATTTTTTCCAGCCTTGCACCTAACGTATTTATATCTACTACTAATACTCTAAATCTACCCACCGTTCGGGCGATAAGCGAATGTTTTATGTTCGCTTATCTGTTTTTTGTAAACGTTTAAAAAACGGATAAGCGTGGTTTGGTGTTTACTTTTCAAATATAACATAATTTATTTATGCGGCTCTGTAGTTGCATGTTTTTTTAACATAAAGCACACGACACGGGTTGATTTTTCGGCTTTCGCCCTTTGGGGTCGGGGCAAAAAAAGGCAAAAAATAAAACTTGAGGTTAATCTGTCAAAGTAGAATTAGTATCACCAGCTTAAAAATTATAGGTTTCTCGCCGAATTGGTGAAGTAAAGAAACTTATAACTTCTTTATCCCCTACACATCATGGGTAGGGCAGGCAATGAGCGAAAAGCGCTTATTTTGAGTTACAGTCAAATTATTTTCTTGCGTTATTGCCCGATCTTTCTAAATTTGTAGTCGATCAAAATACGACAAAATCTACAGACTATGAATGAAGTATGCGCGGGTAATAAAGGCCCGAAAATAAAATCTGACTGCCATGTTACCTTTCAGAAAACACAATCCGGTGGTATTTCCATCAGGCTGAAAAGTAAAGTTGCTGCCATGTTTGGCGAGCAAATTGAGAATATAACCCGTGCAACACTCCAAAAACTGGGCGTGGAACATGCCGAACTTACCATTGAAGATACCGGTGCACTTGATTGGATGATTGCAGCACGTGTAGAAGCTGCTGTAAAGCAAGCCGGCGATATTCAGGAGGAGTTCTGGCCTGAGTTTAAAACCTATTCTCAATACTCCACATCGCGCGATCGCGATCGGTTGTCACGCTTATATCTGCCGGGGAACAATCCGAAAATGATGCTTAATGCCGGAATTCATTACCCGCATGGAGTAATTCTCGATTTAGAAGATGCTGTGGCGCCAGCCAAAAAGCATGAAGCCCGTTTTATGGTGCGGAATGCATTACGAAGTGTTAATTTTTACGGTGCCGAGCGTATGGTTCGCATCAATCAGGGAGATATGGGTATCGAAGATCTTGCGTATGTTGTTCCTCATAATGTGCATTTGATACTTGTTCCTAAAGTAGAAGATCCCAATTATTTACGTCGATTAGACGAGGAAGTAAAACGTATACAAGCCTATCATAAAATAGATAATCCTATTTATTACATGCCAATTATAGAGAGTGCATTAGGTGTAGAGCGTGCGTTTGAAATTGCTTCTGCATGCGAAAATACCGTTGCACTGGCTATTGGGTTGGAAGATTACACTGCCGATATCGGCGTAAAGCGAACAAATACTGCTGAAGAGTCGCTGTATGCGCGCATGCGATTGGTCAATGCAGCCAAAGCTGCCGGTATTCAGCCCATCGACTCGGTTTTCTCCGATGTGGGCGATATGCAAGCGTTGTTCGAAAATGTAAGAAAATCGAAACAGCTTGGTTTCGAAGGTATGGGCTGTATTCATCCACGCCAAATAAAAGTTATTCACCAAGGTTTTGCACCCGAACCTGCCGAGTTGGAAAAATCGATGAAAATAGTCGATGCTGCCCAAAAAGCCGAAGCGCAAGGACTGGGCGTGGTGTCAATTGGCACAAAAATGATCGATCCTCCGGTGGTAAAGCGCCATACCAAGCAAATTGATCGCGCTATTCGCATGGGAGTGCTCGAAGAAAATTGGCAGGAATTATTAAACGATTAATCAAAAACACAGTTTTGGGTTTTGCTGCAAGTGAAATTCTATAAAAGATATTTATCATGACAGATTTTGTGAAAAATGCCGCGGGAAGATTAATCCCCACTCATATAAACGGAAAAGAAGTTGTCCCTTTTCAGGGCGTTGGGAAATTCAGGCCATCAGGTCGAAAGTATGCGCCACTTATTAAATCGGTAGCCGATTATCCGGACGATGGCGATAAACGAGTACCTTCCCTTAAGGATGCGCTCATTAAGGCGGGGTTAAAAGATGGAATGACCATTTCTACGCATCACCATTTTCGGAATGGCGATATTATAGCCAATCAGATTTTTGATATTGCAGCAGAAATGGGTGTTAAAGATTTGGTGTGGTACCCATCAGCATCGTTTCCGTGTCAGGAACACCTTATTCAGTACCTGGAAAGTGGTGTTATTCACCACATTGAAGGTTCGATGAACGGCCCGCTTGGGCGTTTTGCCAGTCAGGGAAAGATGAAAGGACAGGGCGTGTTGCGCTCGCATGGCGGAAGATATCAGGCTGTGCAAGATGGCGATGTGCATATCGATATTGCAGTAATTGCTTCTCCGTGCGCCGATCCGTTCGGTAATGCAAACGGATTATATGGCGATGCTGCATGCGGCTTACTGGGTTTTGCATTGGTCGATTCCGAATATGCCGATCAGGTTGTTGTGGTAACCGATAATATGATCCCTTTTCCATGTATTCCATGGCAAATACAGGGCAATAACGTGGATATCACCGTTGAGGTGGAGAAAGTTGGTATTCCTGAGAAAATAGTATCGGGCACCACGAAAGTTACCAAAAGCCCCGATCGATTATTAATTGCTGAAATGACAGCACAATTTTGCGATCAGGCAGGTCTTATAAAAGATGGTTTTTCGTTTCAGGCCGGAGCTGGTGGTACATCGTTAAGCATTGGAATTTATTTTGGCGAAATTATGCGTAAGCGCGGAATAAAAGCCCGTTTTGCGCGTGGTGGCAGTAACCAGTACCTTGTGGAGATGTTCGAAGAGGGTCTGGTGGAGCATATTCTCGATGGGCAAACATTCGATTTAGAAGGTGTTCGTTCAATGCGCGAAAATCCTGCACACGTTAATACTAGTCCGTTTACAAGCTACAACTATCACGGCAAGGGTAATTTTGCTTCTATTATCGATATTGCTATTTTGGGAGCCACCGAAGTAGACTTGAATTTTAATGCCAATGTGGTAACGCATTCAGACGGATATTTACTGCACGGTATTGGTGGTTGGCAAAACTGTTTGTTTGGCAAAACGGTTATTTTGCCCATTCCGCTGTTTCGCGATCGTATTCCTGTTATTGTCGATGAGGTTACAACCCTCTGTGGCCCTGGTGAATTGATCGATGTAATTGTTACCGAACGGGGAATAGCCATTAATCCGCGCCGGAAAGATCTCATTGAAAAACTAAAAGACAGCGATTTGCCCATTAAAACCATAGAGGAGCTTCAGCAAGAAGCCGAAGAAATTTGCGGTAAACCTAAAACGCCCGATTTCGAAGAACAGGTAATTGCAGCCATCAAATGGGTCGATGGCACCGTTATCGATGTAGTACGAAAAGTAAAAGAATAGTGTTTTATATCGTGCCAGCACGAAAACTACCTGTTTTTTGGTGTGCCCGGTAATAAAACTTCAAGAACAAGGCTTGTTCATTTTGAAAATCAAGGCGTCCCGATTCTCGGGATAACTGTTTTCAAAAAATATTATAACTCAGTTATTGGAGTTTTATTACGGGCAAAATAATGAATAGCAAGGTTTGTGGTAGTGCAAAGGTTTATGCTTACACAAACCTTGCTATCGTAAAGCTTTTGATTCCCTTCGTTTAAAATTTCTGTTGCCAGCCATTCTGCCTGGTCACGTGTAAATGCCTTTTTGTGCAATTGCAAACAAACACGTTCTATAGCTGTTTCTATAAGAAAATGCTGTATGATGAAAATAATTACACTAATGGTACTGATTACGTTGTACGGCGGAATACATCAATTGAATCAAAATAGAGTTACAATGCCGAATCAAAAAGAAAATCCATATTATTCACGTACCGATACTACACGCCTTGATGTTTCCAATGCAGAGTGGCAAAAAATATTGTCGCCCGATGTGTATCAGGTAGCCCGGGAACAAGGAACCGAGCGAGCCTTTACCGGTAAGTACTGGGATGCAGAAACAAAAGGAACATACTATTGCGGAGTGTGTGGAAATAAACTGTTTCGTTCCGATGCCAAATTCACCAGCTCCTGCGGTTGGCCCAGCTTTTTTGAAGCAGCCAGACCCAATAGTGTAGCGTATCGCCCCGATAATTCCCATGGAATGCGCCGTACAGAGGTGCTTTGCGGAAGGTGTGACTCCCACCTGGGACATATTTTCAATGATGGTCCGCCTCCAACCTACAAGCGGTTTTGTATGAATTCCATTGTACTCGACTTTGAACCCGACAAATAGAATTTGAAACGAATGAGCTAAACACTGGTGGAGTAAATGAGTGTTGAAGCAAAATCAAACGAAATATGCAAAGCGATTCACGAATATGAAAAGAAAATATTAATGAGTAATTTAGCGATTTCTTGCAAAGCCTAAGCCCGGAATTCCTTGAAAATGTGAGTGTAACCTTTTATTATCCAGACTCTTGTTGGCTGACTTTATTGTTGTAATATTCGATTACATTCCTTATTGCCCTTTTTTCTTTGCCATTTTAGTGGGAATATGATTTTATCATAAATCATATTGCAAGCCGGTGGCATTGAGTAATGTGGAGTGATTTCCTTCTCAAATCAAACAATTCACATATATAAATGTTTTTAAGATAGTTCACCGATATAGTGCCCGTATTATAACTAAATTACTACATTTGGTTGAATACAATAATGTGCTGGTATTTTCATAGTGCCCGTATTATAAATTAATTACTACCCGTTAAAAAATTGTAATAGCCTATGATACAGAAAGTTCTAGTTGCTAATCGTGGTGAGATTGCTGTGCGCGTTATGCGCACTTGCCGCGAAATGGGCATTCGAAGCGTGGCCGTATATTCCGATGCCGACCGAACAGCCATGCATGTGCGTTATGCCGATGAGGCAGTACATATTGGAGCAGCACCCTCGCGGGAAAGTTATTTGAATATAGATCGTATTATTGATGCTGCCAAACAAACGCAAGCTGATGCCATTCATCCCGGATATGGTTTTCTTTCGGAGAATGCTGTATTTGCCGAAAGGTGTGAAACGGAGGGCATCATATTTATTGGTCCCGATGCTTATGCTATTAATACAATGGGAGATAAAATATCAGCGCGTAAAATGATGAATGCTGCGGGTGTTCCTATTGTTCCCGGCACAGTTAGTCCAATTGATGATGAACAAGAGGCCATCGTTAAAATTAATGAGATAGGATTGCCGGTAATGATTAAAGCTTCTGCAGGAGGTGGAGGTAAAGGTATGCGCTTGGTGCGCAGCGAGCATGATATTTTGTCGGCTATACGTAGTGCTCGCTCTGAGGCGCTTAATGCGTTTGGAAATGGTAGTGTTTATATCGAAAAGTATATTCAATCGCCACATCATATCGAGTTTCAGATTTTGGCCGATAATTTTGGCAATTGTTTGCATCTTTTTGAACGTGAGTGCTCAGTGCAGCGCCGGCATCAAAAAGTGGTGGAAGAAAGGCCATCACCTGTTATGACGCCCGAAGTGCGCCTTGAAATGGGTTTACATGCGGTAAATGCAGCCAAAGCCGTAAATTACAGTGGCGCCGGAACCATTGAGTTTGTAGTGGATGACAACTTGAATTATTATTTCTTGGAAATGAATACCCGCTTGCAGGTTGAACATCCTATAACTGAACGGGTTGTTGGTGTCGATTTGGTTCGCGAGCAAATAAATATTGCCAATAATCTACCACTTTCCTTTCGGCAGGAAGATTTAAAACAACACGGACACTCCATCGAATGCCGAATTTATGCCGAAGATCCCGATAATAATTTTATGCCAAGTCCAGGCTTGATTAAACATATTACGAAACCTCAGGGTTTGGGAATGCGTACCGATGGATATGTGTATGAAGGATATGAAATCCCAATGGAGTATGATCCTATGATTTCGAAGCTTATTGTATGGGCTGCTGATCGCAGTGAAGCAATTTCACGTATGCAGCGCGCATTGTACGAGTATAAAATTACGGGCGTTAAAACATCCATTCGCTTTTTAGAAAAGGTTATGCAGCATCCGGCTTTTAAGTTGGGGAAATACAATACTACATTTATAGAGCAATATGCCGATGAGTTGTTTGCCGGAGAGGAATGCAATTCCGATTGTCAAGACATGGCAGTAATTGCTGCATTTCTGACTTATCAACAAAAATTAATCGAAGCGCAACCTCCAAAGCATGGTGGACAAATGACCAATAATTGGAAAGCTTATGGACGACGCAGGATTAAAATCAGAATTTAAATGGTATTGTTATGGCACTTGAAATAAAAATAAACGACAGGCTTACATCTATTGAGCAAATAAGCTCTGAAGGTTCTAAGCAAACCTTTCGTGTAGGCGGTAAAATCTATGATGTGGATGCTTTAATGGTGGAAAATGGGGTGTACTCAATTCTTTATAATAATAAATCCTATAATATTGAAGTAATACAGGGCGAAAACGATAAAGATTTCGAAGTTAATACCCTTTATAATGCATATAACATCGATATTATTGATGCGGAGCGCAAATATTTAATGAGCAGGAAAACAAATGATGCTGATGATGAGGCAAATATTAAAGCTCCCATGCCCGGCAAGGTGGTGCGGGTTCCCGTTAAAACGGGCGATAAAATTCAAAGTGGCGACACTGTAGTTGTGGTTTCTGCCATGAAAATGGAAAGTGAGTACAAAGTAAAACAAGATCGCTTAGTGAAGGAGGTGCTGGTGAAAGAGGGCGATATTGTTAAAGGCGGGCAGACCATGATCGTGGTTGAATAGCAAAAAATGTAATTGTAAACCCAAAAATGTGAACAATGACTTTACAAAAGAAATTTGAACAATTGGAAAAGCGAACTCATGAAGCAATGCAAGGCGGAGGTGAGGAGCGCATTGAAAGACAACATAAAGCTGGCCGGTTAACTGCCCGTGAACGAATAGAATTGTTGCTCGATAAAAACACCTTTGTTGAGGTAGACCGTTTTATGACACATCGTAATCAAAATTTCAAGATGGATAAATATTATGGTGATGGTATTGTAACTGGATATGGAAAGGTCGATGGTCGATTGGTGTATGTGTTTGCACAGGATTTTACTGTTTATGGAGGAACACTAAGCCGAGCCAATGCTGATAAGGTTGTGAAAATTATGAATATGGCACTAAAAATGGGTGCGCCGGTATTTGGACTCAACGACAGTGGTGGTGCGCGTATTCAAGAAGGCGTGGAAAGCCTGGCAGGGTATGCCGATATTTTTCATCTTAATGTGAGAGCCTCGGGTGTTATTCCCCAGATTTCTGCTGTTTTGGGGCCTTGTGCAGGTGGAGCTGTTTATTCACCAGCTCTAACAGATTTTATTTTAATGACAAAGGAAAATAGTTACATGTTTGTAACCGGACCCGATGTAATTAAAACTGTAACGCACGAAGAAGTTACACAAGAGGATTTGGGCGGTGCTGTAACGCATAATTCTAAAAGTGGTGTGGCTCATTTATTGGCCGAGGATGATGAAAAAGCCATGATGATGTTGCGCGAATTAATGAGTTTTTTGCCATCGAATAATATGGAAGATCCACCGATAAAGCCTTGTACGGACGATATTCATCGAGAAGATGTTTCTTTGAATGATATTGTTCCTGAAGATCCAAACAAACCCTACGATATCAAAGAGATTATTACCAAGGTTGTGGACAGAGGAAATTTCTTCGAAATAATGCCATATTATGCACAAAACATTGTTGTAGGATTTGCTCGAATGGCAGGCAGGTCAGTTGGAATAGTGGCAAATCAACCAGCACATCTTGCCGGGGTGCTCGATATAGAAAGTAGTATGAAAGGTGCGCGCTTTGTGCGTTTTTGCGATGCTTTTAATATCCCCATAATAACATTTGAGGATGTGCCGGGATTTTTACCAGGAACCGATCAGGAATTTGGTGGAATAATTAAGCACGGAGCAAAACTACTTTACGCCTACTCCGAAGCCACAGTGCCCAAAATTACTGTTATTACCCGAAAAGCCTATGGTGGTGCATACGATGTTATGGCCAGCAAGCATCTGGGTGCCGATGTGAATTTGGCATACCCAACAGCAGAAATTGCTGTGATGGGCCCTGAAGGCGCTGTAAATATTATTTATCGTAAAGATAATCTTACGGAGGCACAACGACTTGAAAAAGTGAAAGAGTATAAAGAAAAATTTGCGAGTCCTTATCGCGCCGCTGAATTAGGGTACATCGATGAAATTATTTATCCAAAACAGACACGTCCTAAGATTATTGCAGCGTTGGAAATGACACAAAACAAAACCGAGGCCATGCCTCCAAAAAAACATGGCAATATTCCACTGTAAATTGAATATGCAATGATTTTAAAAGCCGTCTGAAAGCGAGTACGTAATGTTTTATTCGCTTTTAGACAGCTTGGCTCGGGAACACCTGTCGTACAGTTGGTACAGCACATTCGTACCGTATAACAAGGAGTTACAATGCCCCCTGTTGAAAATGTTCATCTGATGACTTTACGCTCATTTCCACATGGTTCAACCCCAAACCTCTCGCTCGCCCCTCGATCTCTTAAAGGGGAAGGCCTTACGCACGGTCTCAAAAATCGAACTGTTTTTTGATTTTTTAGAAATGAATTCGGGATTAGCCCCGTGGCTTCCGCTTTTTTTTAGTGCCAGCACGAAAACTACCTGCTTTTCGGAGTGCTTGATTTATATGTTTATTATTTTAATTGTGAGTCAATTGGACTTTTCGGGCAAGTATCTAAGTAAAGCGCTTTATATTAAGCTCTGTAGGTGCGATATTTAACAGGACGTCAATACGTTAAATGGCATTTATTTAATCAGCTACGAAGCTTCAATTATTCCTCAATATAAAAAACCGAACAACCACAACGGAATTTTATTTCCAAAACCATACTCAATGTCATCGGCGGCGATGAATGCATTTTCCGCGTCTTTTATTTGCTCGTTTGTTTTGTTTTTACCGCCTATTTCGAAGAGGTATTTATTATCAACTAAAAAATCGCCTTGTTTGGGATAGGTAATCGTATGTTGTGCCGCAAGCTGATTGAGGAAAAAGGTTTCGCGCAATGTTCCAAGATTGGGATTTTCATTTAAACTATGCATCAATGTAGTGTTGTTCAAATAAATTTTGTCGGGTTTGCGCAAACCCGATGTGCTTTTTCCATGACGACTCAACGTATTGATTAGCCCCGCCGCCGATAACAGATAAATATACCTGAGCAGCATATCACGACTGGTGTTTAGTTTTCGACTGAGTTCCGCCACATTAATTGTAAACGGAACCGAATCGGTAATAATCATTAATAACTTTTTGAGTTTGTATGTGGTTTCGTAGCTAATGTTCTCTACCGCAGGCAAGTCATTTTCGATGATGATATTAACCACATCTTTAAGCTTTGCATAAAAAAGTGCATCTTTCTCGCGTACAAATGGGTATGCTCCCTGTTCCATGTATTCACGAAATACCTTGACAGGTTTAATCTGTCGGTTAATTTCCATGGCCACTTGCTCGTGTTTTTCCAATACATCGGTGAGCGACAAAACAGGCAGGGTTGTACCAAACATCAAGTTATGATATTCGCGAACAGATAGCTCATGCAGGTGGTAAACAGAAGCCCTTCGACTTAAATCGGCTTTGGCTTTGTTGATTTCCAGCGCTGATGAACCGGTAGCCACAATTTTCAGTTCCGGATAAAAATCGTAAATATTTTTAAGCTCCACAGACCAATTTTTATAACGGTGCACCTCGTCAATAAACAAATATCGACCACCTAATTGTGTAAACTCTTCTACAAAAGTCGAAAGAGAGTTTTTTGCGAAATAAATATCGTCGAGGGTTACGTAGAGTGTTTCTCCATAATTGGTAAAACTCTCTTTAATATGCTGTAATATCAAAGTGGACTTCCCCACGCCGCGCTGACCTTTCAAAATAACCAACCGACTGTTCCAGTCTAACTCATTAAACAGATACCGCTTAAAAGTTGTATCTGTAGCATTCAACAAGCGAATATATTTCTTTCGTAACGTTTCCATGTAACAAATATATGTAAAATGAAGGTTCAAACCTACACTTTCACCAAATAAATGTAGGTTACAACCTACATTTTTATGTATATTTCGAAGGTTCTAACCAACAAACAAGCTTTCGAACTCACCCCAACGTCACCAATGCTTTCAATTCTTCGTTCGATAAATCGCCAATCCATTTTTCGCCGGTGTTCACGGTGAGGTCAGCGAGCTCTTTTTTCGACTGAATCATTTCGTTGATTTTCTCCTCAAAACTATCTTTGGTGATGAGGCGGTACACCATCACGTTTTTATGCTGCCCAATCCGATATGCTCGGTCGGTGGCCTGCTGTTCCACAGCCGGATTCCACCACAGGTCGAAATGAATTACATGGTTGGCTTCGGTCAGGTTGAGTCCCGTGCCGCCTGCTTTAATTGATAAAATAAAGGTTTTGAGATAGTTTTCCGATTGAAAATTCTCGACCATTTCTTCACGCTTTTTGCGGCTTGTGCCACCATACAGAAATAAAACAGGCTGATTAAATTGCTCAGCAATTAACTGTTCCAGCATCAGTCCGGTCTCTTTGAACTGGGTAAAAATCAGCACTTTCTCTCCATTTTCATAAATATTGGACAAAAGTTGAAAAAGTAGCTGCACTTTGCCCGACAATTCCGGATTGTGGTCGTCTTTTTTCAGGTACTGCGACGGGTGATTGCAAATTTGTTTCAGTGCCATAATCATTTTCAACACCAATCCTTTACGCTGCATCTTTTTGTCCTTATTGTCTTCTTCAATCGCATCAATGGCAGGCATTACCTCGTTTATAAGGTTTTGATAAACTGCGGCCTGCTTTTGGGTAAGGCGTGCATAGTGGTCATTTTCAATTTTCTCGGGTAAATCGTTGATAATGGTCTTGTCGGTTTTCAATCTGCGCATAATAAATGGCGAAGTAATGGTTTTAAAGCGCTCAACAGCTTCTTTGTTTCGGTCGTTTTCAATAGGCTTTGCATACTGTTCGTTGAACTTTTTAGCGGAACCCAAATAGCCTTTGTTTGTAAAATCAAATACGCTCCAGTATTCCGATAAGCGGTTTTCAACGGGCGTTCCACTCATGGCAATACAAATATCGGCTTTAATTTTTTTGACTGCTTTGGTTTGCGCTGTGGAGGGGTTTTTAATGTTTTGCGACTCGTCGATTATAGTACATATCCATTTGGTTTTGCCCAGTATTTCGTGGTCACTGCGGGCTATGCCATAACTGGTAAGAATTACGTCTACCTCTTTGTTGAGTTGTCGGTTTGGCCCGTGATAAACGAATGCTTGCAATGTTGGGGCAAACTTTTGTATTTCTTTTTCCCAGTTCGATAAAAGCGTCGTCGGTACAATCACCAGTGCTTGTTTTTTTCCCAATCTGTTTTCTTCTTTGAGTTTGAGCAGCAGCGCAATCACCTGCACGGTTTTTCCCAGTCCCATATCGTCGGCTATAATGCTGCCTATACCGGTATTGGTGTTTTTGTACATCCATGCGTAGCCACGTTGCTGGTACGGCCGCAGTGTGGCTTGCAGCCCTTTTGGCGGATCGACATGTTCCTTTTTCAGGAAATAATCGAGTAATTCACGGGCTTCTATTGAAAGTTCAATTTTGGCGCCTTCGTACTCCTCGGCTAGCGCAGTTTGTATTAGCTCACCCGTTTTCAGCACCAGAGGTTTTTCTAAATTGCGTTGTAGTTTTTCTATTTCGCCGGGTTCAATCAGTATGTATTGATTGTGAAGTTTTACTACCCCAGAAAGGCCTTCTACCATGGTCATAAACGCCTCCGGTTCAGTTATTTTGTCACCCAAAGCTACTTGCCACTGAAAATCGAGCATCTTATCGAGCGACAAAAAGCCCTTGTTGGTTTCGGTGCCGCTCTGTTGGGCAAGTTTAAGCGTGGGTTTGGGACGTATAATATTTTTGAGCGAATTGGGCAGCAATATGCGTATTCCGTACATTTTCACCAAAGGCAATATTTGCATAAGCACATTGCTGAATTCGTTGGAGTTGAATTGTAATGTGTGGCTGCCTGAGGTTTGAACAACATGTTCCAGTTGGGGGAATGCTGATGTGAGCAGCGTCAAGTCTTTGAGAACCTCTGTTTTGGCTGTGTTTTCGGTCTCTTCTCCCATAAATTTCTCTAATCGAACCGGCTCGTCGTAAGGTTTCGATCGGTTTTCTATCAGAATATCAATTTCAAATCGGTTTTCGTCTTCTTTAACTTTAATGACAGGCACAAAATCTTTCAGGTGAATATGAAATTTACTGATCCAACGTTGAATGGTTTGCGGAATCTCTTCTTCGCCCAGCGCTTCAAATTTGTATGGGATTTGAAAGAAAAAAAATCGCTCAATTAAATCGTTGAACTTACTAAAATCAGGGGCTGCTTCGCGCATAAAAAAACTGATACATTGCGATGTGAGCAGAGTTAATTGTTCGTTGCGGTTATAGAAAAATTCCTCCTCGTTTTCGAAAATGTGTACAGCATTACCGGGCATGGTTTGAGTGAGCTTATCGAAAATGTCTTTCACATGTTCGTTCATTAATGCAGGCACCCAGCGAAGAATATATTCGCCCCGTTTGTTTTTTATTAATTCGGGTACGTATGCACCTTGAAGGAGTAGTTTTTTTGCGAATGTATAGACCGTGTGCAATTGCCGTAGATTATGTGGAAGATTTGCAATTTTTTTATGTGGAATTTTTTCAAGATAGCTGAGTAATTCAGGAAACTCATCCTGTTCAAATACGAGCGAGTTATTGCGTGAATACAAAGACGTAAAGTTATGCTGTAGTTTGTCTGTAAAACAAATACTAAATTCCTGTAGTTGCCCGTAGTTCTCATCGGTGTCTGATTCCGTTTGTTTAGATAATGAGTAGTTTGAGGTGGATTTTGCAATTTTTTTGTGCGCAATATTTATTCGATTTTTAAAGTTGCCATTGTAAAATAAACATTGCTCATCGAGCATAGCCATTAGCTTTTCGTGCAGATCAGGGATTTTTGAAAAATCGATACCTGAGAAGTCTTTCGATAACGAATTCCAATCCTCTTCGTCCCGCTCCACTGCGCTTTCGGTCAGTGTTTTTATATGAATTCCGGTTTCTCCTGATTGGAACCCCCGTTTTGCTAGTTCGCTAAGAATATCGAGTCCGTGGAGTTGAAAAATAATGAACGGATTGCGGTCTATTTCATCGGCAATGATGTAGATAACCGAGGCCAGATGTTTGCAGGGCACAGCCCAGTCGGGGCACGAACACTTCATGTCCAGATCGGTCCACGATTCTGGAAATATCTTGATGTTTTTCTCTACTGCCAAATCATAAAGCGGCATGGGCAGCTCTCTATTAAGCAACTTGGAGAGTATAAGTGGATTATCAACAGTGGCATCCATCAGTGCTTTTTTTTGCACTTCTGTAAATTCGGGTACTGTAATGTTAATTTTGTATGGTGTGCGTCGCGTGCCTTGTACCTTAGCATTAATCTTGTTTCCTGAAATATCGATACTAACTACCGAACCATTATTTGCATATCGCCGTCCGCGGGGCAGACGATTAGAGAAATCGATGTTAGAAAGCGACCGCAGCCACTGTTCTCCCCACCAGGTGTTTCCGTATTGCTTAGCCATTTTATATAAATTTGCTGTCGAAAGTAGAAAAATGATTGACTATTTACAAACAGACCTTTGGAAATATAATTATGTGCTGCTGAAAAGTACGAATTTTACTTGTGTTGAACGATACGCAAAAATTAGTAATTAAGACAATGCGCGGTTTTTTAGTCGGATATGTAAAAAAACATGTATTTATTAAAAATCATTGATAATACATTGATAAAAATTACTGAGATCGCACGAAATGTTTTCCGTGCGCGACGCTCAGATAGAAGAATTACCGAAGATTACTTCATGAGTGGTTTTTCATTTTCGCCCGAGTTTGTGTTTATTTTCGGCATGCTATTTAGGTGATTATGAGATCGTAAAAACTTTTTAAATATAATTAAGGAGTTTTATGGAAATAAATCTGTTTGTGAGTTCAACGTCGGTAGCACGCACGGATTGCAACCGAAACGAAGTGAAGCTCGATGAAATCAAATCCTTGCGATCGAGGGGGCTGGCACCATATGCGCTTAAATGATTTCCGATTGCATTTTTACCCATATTGTAGGGCTCCAGAAATTCTATTTTGTTGTTTCTAAATTGGTGTTTTACGCGTATAGTCACCTAATTGAAATGACTTTAAGGAAGATTATTTATGAGGAGTTGAAGGCAAGGGAGCGATTTAGTAGTATGAAAAAGAGGCAGCCTTTTTGAGGCAGCCTCCTTTGTTAAGCAATTAAACCTGTTTCATGAAATTATTGCTTAATGAATTTGTGAATTGCGTTTTCGGTTTCGGAATATACTTTAATAAAATAAATGCCAGTGTTTAAATGAGCAACATTGATTGAGTTTGTTCCTTCATTAAAGAAACCTTTATTGAATAGTTTTCCATCTATTCCACATATTTCATATTCAGTTTTATTCGACGCATTGTCGATTTTTACGTTTAATTGGTCATGTACAGGTATTGGGTAAATGGACACATTTAAATCTGATGAAGTCATGTCATCCAATCCAATTGGACAATCATAATGCAGTTCCAGAACAAGAGAATCTGAATTGAACACTCCTGGAAATTCTACACGTGTTGCAACTTCGTCATATTCATTGTAAGTATATTCATAGCTCATAGCCACAGTTCCTGCATTTCCCATTCCTTCGTCGTTAATGAATGTCATTTCATCAAGATTGTTGACACAGTTATGCATAATTAAATCAGGTGCTTCGTCAATGATAAAATGCTTTTCAAGATTTTTTTTATTATCAAAAGTAAGGCTTAATTCAAGTGTATCTATAGCTTTTCCTCCGAGGTCTGCTACTAGTTCAGCATAAGTAACATTTCCATTTGTCCATTCAATATTTCTAAAGCTAGCACTGAAACCTTCTGCCTGACCAGAAATTGATTCTTCATCGAGAATTATATCAGTTAAATTACCCTGCCCGTCGTAAATAACATCATGGGCCATAGTATAAAGTCCATTACCTGCATCACCTTGAATAGTTATTCTACTTATTTGGTTGTCATTATTGTATGTAAAACCAACTCTTTCATTTACGTTAGCTTGTCCTTCCCATAAATAGTAGTTAATAACTGAATCAAGTAGCCCATTTGAATACTTGAGTGTATCATATCTGTAGTCTTCATTTGATGCATAATAGTGCTGTATTTTAACAATTTGATTTGCATCGTTGTAGAAGTAGCTGCGTGTGTCGCTTAGGCCGGCTCCTTCTATAACGGAGTCATTTAATAAAGCGCAATTGACCTGAGCATATCCACTGAAGGATATTGCAATTAGGATCGCCAGTAAAGTAAATGTTTTTTTCATATTATTTTGTTTTAGTTGGTTAGTTGAAATAGCAATATAACCTTATTATGATCTTAAATCAAGAGCAGAATCACCCGTTTTGAGTAACGGGATGCAAAAAAAAAGCGCACCTTTTCCGATGCGTTTAATTGTTTTTGAGTTTGCTTAAAAGCGTTGAAACCTATAGAGCTCCCTCATTATATGCAGACTCCCCATGGAGCGACATATCTAGTCCTTTGTCTTCTTCTAATTATGATACTTTTACTTTCGTAATTGTATTGATTATTAGTAGTATAACATATGTAAAGGCAAATGCATAAACAGCTGCAATGGCCACAGAAATAAGTTCTTTCATGAAGAAACTAACATTACCTTCAATTAATCCTGCTGATCCACCGACAGATTTTACTGCAAATACACCCAATAGAATGGTTCCAAGTGTTCCACCAATACCGTGAACACCACATACATCTAATGCATCATCCCATCCAAGTTTGTTTTTCCATTCAACAGCAAGGTGACAGATACCACTGGCTAAAATACCGATAATCATAGCAGCCCACAATGGCACAAACCCTGCTGCGGGTGTAATAGTAGCAAGTCCGGCTACTGCTCCTGTTAAAAGACCAACAAATTTTGGTTTTAGATAAAGTGGCGAAACATAAAGAACTAACTGACAATGAAATAAAACTATTACGCGAAAAATCCCTCATTGAGGGACGCAAACCCAATTTTCACATCTCTTCAATCATTGCCAAAAACTTAGGCCAGCAAAGCGAGTATATAAAAATGAGAGGGATTGAGGATGAATATTCAGAGAAACTAATTTGCGACTATTTAAAGAAATTTGAATTTGCCAGGAAAGCAGATTTATTCGATATGCTTGTGAATAAATTTCCGGATGTTTTAAGCGATGAGCAAAAACAGCAAAAACTAAAGAACCTGTTACAAAAAATGAAAAGTAATGGGATAATTGATATTAATGAAAAGCGTCAGTGGTTTCTAAAATAGTTTTCGTCTAAAAATAATTGGCTAAAAATTTATGACGTCGAATTTTAAACAAAAAAGATTGCAGATACAGCATACCTTAGTGTTCAAGAGCAAAAACGGGAGTTGGAAAAAGAATTGTCGAATTGGATGCTCAACAGCAACGGAAATCTTGTTGAACAAATAGTTGATATTACGGTGCTTTGTTTTGAGCTGTGAGAAAGCTTTCTGATAATGTAAGAAATTGCTTCCCAAAGTCGTAAGTCGGTCTGCATTTTAAAAATGTATTTCATTAAAGATGTAAGTCACGCTGTGAATAGTTGAGTTGCCTTTTAAAGACCATTTTACTACCCCAAATCTGTAAGTCCAAAAAGTACGGCGTGCTTATGGAATTTTGCTGCGATGCCAATTTGTGGTGTTTTTTTGCCACCATATCATAAGTCGTTAGGAAAGACAGTTTAGTTTTTGTAACATTGTAGAATAGGGCGGGAGAATATTTCCTGTCCGACACTAATTGTCATTCTGGGTCTGTATATTGCAAAAAAAAATGATTATGAGACAAACAAAAGTTTTTTTCCGTTTATTGATTTTTGCCATTATCGCTGTTTTGTTCGCTGAGTGTAACAATCAGGAAATCAAAAAAATATCGCAAGAGCGGCCTTATGCCATTAAGGTTAAAAGCGAGAGAAGTTTCTTTCAGGCTCTTAAAATCCGCGATCGATTGCACGACATGGATTTTCAGGCTTACCTTGTAGAGGAAGACGATACAGCTAATGGAGGTAAATGGTATCATGTAGTTTGCGAAGCACTTGGCGATACTGTGGCGCTCACAAAGCAACTGCAACGCTACGATTCGGTGCTGCAAATTGAAACACTCGAGCCTGTTGAATTGAGTAGGATACATCAAGCACGCATTGGCCGGGATTCTATCCGGGTTGAAGAAAAACAGCGAATTAAAGCGCAAAAACCCGATGTGCCAACAAAGGTGTACGATGTAATTCAGAAATTTCCGGAAAGCAACGCGCTGTTTTTGCGGCAAATGTACGTAGTTAACTCGCCGGATTCGGTGTGGCAGAAGGAACACAGTGTTAGTATGAACTCGTTTAAGCTCGATTTACCCCGCGGAATTACTCGTAGCTTGATGTTAGAGAAAACCACGGCATTTAGTGAAGCCATATACGAAGATAACCTGTATGGCGATTTGGTAACGTTAGATATTGCAAAGCTAAGAAAGAAGTACAAAATAATAAATCGAGCCGGATATTCTCTTGCTGAAGCGCCACAATATGCAGTGGCCGATTTTTATGCAGAGAAAATCTTAAGTACCGGTAATTACATCACTGAGAAAAAGGAAAAATTGAAAATCGATTCATACACCACATTGCGTGGATACAAAGTGATGATTGAGCCCGAGAAAGGCTACCTGCGTACTTATCTTGTGCTGGTCGATGATGCGATGCAATACCTGTTTTTTTCACAATCGACCGATAAAACAATAGATGAACTTACAAAAATACTTGCAAATGCCGGTAAAAGCAATGGATTGATTAATTACGATGAATTCTACAATATGTTTTACACCATGCCTGCTCAAATGGTTGATGGTGATGTTTTTCTTGGGTTTGCTATCAATAAAGTGCAACCGTCGTATGCCCACAATCGGGGTAATGCCCGTTGGGCGCGGGAAATTGTCGGTCACTGGGATGGAACTGCATATTTCTCAAGCAAAACCGCCGGTTTGTGGATTTATGGGCTTTTTGACCTTTTAACGAATCGCAAGCAAGATTATATTTACAACGATTTATATGCCGGGGCTCCCGCGAAAAATAAAATTCGTATTGAGCTGGGCGGTGTTGCTGCTTTTGTGTTAAAAGACACTAAAATTGACTGGGATACATATAAAACTTATACAAAAGTAAGCGAGATAAATTTTGGTGTTATGCGTTACGTATGCACCATTAACAATACAACACTTTCATGGCTTACCCAAACAGAAATGGAACAGAGAGCTGTAGCTCTCCAAATAATGATACCTCCGGAGCCGGAAGATGAGCTGGAAAAGCCAGCGGTGTAATGAGCAAAATTCAATATGTGAAGGTTCATAATTCTACTTTGACACATTTATAAAGAGTTACCAAATTAACCCGAATTTGCTACTGATAACGAATTGGTTTTTTTGGTTTTCTCTCTTTAGGGGCGGGGCAAAAAAAGCGAAAAATCAATTTTTGGTTTAATCTGTCAAAGTAGAAATAAATGCATGTTCATTTGTTAATCGTTGTTTTATATCGGATTTTCATTACTTTTATACACTTTTGCAACATCGGAGTTCAATAGCCCGGTATCTCATCGGTGTTGGGCGTGCGGACTATTTACATTGTATTTAATTTTGTTGTATTGCTAAATTTAAAATCTACGTAACGCTATGTCACGACTTATCGGCAACCTCATACAAAACTTAAGCACCAGTGCTATCCAGGATTTCTTCACTCGCAAAATACCCACATACCAACCCATAGAAGAAAACCAAAACCACATCATTGAAGATGAAGAACGCTTTGCGCAGTTCAGCGACTTGCGAAAGGAGCTATACCGGGCTGTTTGCCGCCTGGTATGGAACCGTGTAAGCAAAGCAAAAAGTATGAAAGGGAAATAAATACTACAACTAAAACCGATTACAATTACATTTTACTGCCGACAAATAAATATATGCATAGACTAAAAACCATTAACTTTGACTTATAAAATGGAGGGTTAATATAAAACATTGGAAAAGAGAAAATGGCATTACCAATAAACATAGAAGAATTGATACACGGGCGTACTGTGGAGTGGGAACGACTGGAATTTAAGCAGGGTTGGAACCCGGAAGATGTAATGCACACCATGTGTGCTTTTGCCAATGACCTGCACAACTGGGGTGGTGGATATATTATTGTAGGCATTGAAGAAAATAATGGACAACCTGTACTTCCACCAGAAGGAATTGGACAGGATCAGTTGGATCGAATTCAGGGTGAAATAATAGGATTGGCCAATAAAATTCAACCCAATTATTTCCCCATTGTACAACCCTGCGATTTTCAAGAAAAACATATTCTTGTATTGTGGTGCCCTGCCGGAGATAACCGACCTTATACAGCAATAACAACGCTGGGTAATGGTGGGCAAAGACAACCCTATGTGCGAATTGGATCCAGAAGTATTATTGCACGTGGTGAGAATCTGAGAAAGCTGCAAGAGCTAACTGCACGCATTCCTTTCGATGACAGGGTAAACAATCAGGCAACCATTCAGGATTTTGATCTTAGTTTAATTCAGGCTCATTTGCATGAGGTAAAGAGCAGCCTATACGAAGAAAGTAAAACAATGTCGTTTGAAAATTTGTGCAGAGCCATGCTTATTGCAAAAGGTGCAAATGAAGATATCCGGCCGGTTAATGTGGGTTTGCTGTTTTTTTGCAAACAACCGGAGCGTTTTTTTCAAAGAGCATGGATTGAATTGGTATGGCATAAGGATAATTCAGGACAAAATTTTACAGAAACATATTTTAAAGGTCCGGTTCAGAAACATTTAAGGGATGCCCTGTCGTTTATCAAGACCAATATAATTCAGGAAACAGTAATCAAACATAAAGATAAAGCAGAATCAGATCGTTTTTATAATTATCCCTATGATGCTATTGAAGAAGCTCTCTCTAATGCGGTTTATCATAAAAGCTATGAGTTGGGTTCGCCAATTGAAGTGCAAATTTTTCCTGATAAAATAACTATTCTTAGTCATCCCGGTCCGGTTGCACCTGTTGATGCTGTAGTTTTATCAACACAAAGGCAAATAATTGCACGGGTATACAGGAATCGTAGAATTGGTGATTTCCTCAAAGAACTACATTTGACAGAAGGCCGTGGTACCGGCTTTCCTACTATTTATGATGCCATGGCAAATAATGGCTCTCCAAAACCTGTTTTTGAGACGGATGAAACTACTTATGTGCTTGTAACACTTCCCATAAGAAAAGGAACCGATAGTAACGGAGCTAGTAACGGAGTTAAATATCTTACATTCATAACTTTAGATGAGGTTATGGCGTTTAGTAACGGAGCTAGTAACGGAGCTGGTAACGGAGCTAAAGATGCTATTGCGATTATTGAAGAAGCTATTCATGAGCGGGTGTTTGAAATTTTGGAAATACTTGTGAATAAACAGAAAAGAGCTGAGCTGTTTGCAGCTATGCATCTAAGTAACCAAACAAAAAACAGGGAAAAGTATTTAGACCCGTTAATTAAAATTGGATGGGTCAAAAAAGAATATGAATCAGATACGCATCCCGATCAAAAATATATGACAACAGAATCGGGCAAAAGAATACTCAATTTAATTAAATCGTAAAGCCTCAATATTCAAACAACCATGGCCAACAACTTCATAACCAACAACAAAGGATAAAAAACATTAAGGGGGCGGTTAAATACCCTGATTAGTATAAGTGACGAATTAAAATTCCTTGTAGGATTTTTCTATTTCTCTGGGTGGCAGGAGTTATTTGAAAACCTGAAAAAAAATGAAAATATCCGATTAAAGTTACTGGTGGGTTTACAAGTCGATCAATTTCTGGGTAAAATTGTGGAACACAGTCAGCAAGATGGAGCCATGTCGCAGGAAGATCATTTCAACCGATTTATATCTTCGCTTGGCAATGCCATTAATAATGCTGAAATGGACACGCAAGCTTTTTACAATCAGGTTGAGTTTTTTTTTACGCATGTTGGGAGAAGATCGCTTATTGATTCGCAAAACAGAGAATCCCAATCATGCCAAAGTATATTTATTCCGATTAAATGAAGAACAGGCTCAAATTCAGGATATGGACGGCCAGTTTATTACCGGCAGCAGCAACCTTACCAAATCCGGTTTGTCCGGTCAGGAAGAGTTTAATGTGGAGATAAAAGATTATGGATTTCCCGAAGCCGAAAACTATTTCGATGAATTGTGGGAGCGAGCTATCCCAATCAGTGAAATTGAAGACCGCAAACAATTCCTTGTTCGCTTCATACAACACAAATCGCAGGCAGCTAGCATTACACCATTTGAAGCCTATGCACTTATCTTGAAAACGTATGTGGAATTGCAGCAACAAAAACAAATAAAACCCGAAGTGGAGCGGATTTTGGAGGATGTTGGCTTCAAAAAATATAGTTACCAAATAGATGCTGTAAATCAGGCTTTGAGCATTATTGAGCAATACAATGGCGTAATTGTGGCCGATGTGGTAGGGCTTGGAAAATCGGTCATTGCCAGTCTCATTGCCAAAAATATGGGGCGCCGGGGAATGGTTATTTGTCCTCCGGGTTTGATTGGTAATAAAGATCAAAGTACAGGTTGGTGGGAATACATCAACAACTTTAAACTATATGATTGGGAAGTGGAAAGTCGCGGACGATTGCCAGTGATTGCCGAAACCATTCACGATAAAGGCATTGAAGTTGTCATTGTTGACGAAGCTCATAATTTCCGCAATCAGGATACAGCAGATTATGAAGCCTTGCTGAATATCTGCCGCGAAAGAACAGTGATTTTGCTTACTGCTACACCATTCAACAATTCTCCGGCTGATATATTCTCTTTGCTTAAACTGTTCATCATCCCAGGAAAATCAGGTATCACGTTAGATGATAACTTAGAAGGCTTATTTAGTGCTTACAATTATCGGTTCAAGCAATTAAGTGACATCACCAAGTATTATAATTCGCCCGATCCAGAAAAAATTAAAAAAGCCGAAAAATTGTATGTGAAAATTCTGGGTGAACATCCACCCATTGACATTAAGAAAGTTCGTAAAGAGACACAGGCACTGGCCAATCAGATAAAAAATGTAATTTCTCCGGTGGTAATCCGCCGTAACCGACTGGATTTACGTGCAGATTTTCTTTATTCACAAGAAATTAAAGACTTATCAGAGATTAATGATCCTACGGAACTATTTTTCCATTTAGACCCGGGTCAAAGCGATTTCTACGATCGTATTTTAACAGAATACTTCAGTGAAACAGGACGATTCAGGGGAGTCATTTATCGACCATTCATGTATGAAAAGCCCATTGATGATGAAGACAAACTCGATGAAGCCGGTAATCGTGCATTCCAGCAACAGCGCAACTTGTACGACTTCATGCGTAGATTGTTGGTAAAACGTTTCGAAAGTTCCTTTGGAGCATTCGCCAGTTCCATTGATCGTTTTTTGCATGTACATAAACTAGTTAAGGAATTTATCAGCAATTCCGGTGGAAAATATATCCTTGATCGTGATTTAATCGAACGTATTAACGATTTCGATGAAGAAGAAATTTTGGATATTCTTTATCGATTTGAAAATGATTTGCTAGATAAAAAAGTCCCCAAAAACAATACCGTTTACGATATAAATAAATTCTATAACAAAAATGGCTTTTTTGCAGATATCGATAACGATATTCAACTTCTGGAAGAAATAAAACAAGAGTTAACTGATCTGGATATAGTTCAAAACGACCCCAAACGCGAAGCGGTATATGAAGAAATTGAAAGGATACTTGATGAAGAAAACCATGAGCGAAAAATAATCTTGTTTTCGGAATATGTAGATACCGTAAAACATCTGGAAGGTTTTCTTAGAAAGAAACTGGGAAATAAGCTATTAGTTTGTGATGGGAAAGTTACCCGTCAACTAGCGAAGCAACTAAACGAAGATTTTAATGCCCAATACAAAAGCACTCACACTAACCATTTTTCAGTTTTAATAACTAGTGATAAGCTTTCAGAGGGTTTTAATTTAAACCGTGCAGGAGCCATTATAAACTATGATATTCCGTGGAATCCTACACGAGTAATACAGCGTGTTGGCCGAATAAATCGTATTGGTGTAAAAGTCTTTGATGAGTTGTTTATCTATAATTTTTTTCCATCAGAAACGGGGGCTGATGTGGTAAAATCGCGCGAAATTGCCGCACAGAAAATGTTCCTGATTCACAATACACTTGGTGAAGATGCTAAAATATTTGACCCAGAAGAGGAACCGACAGTTTCAGGATTGTACAACAAAGTTAATCAAAACCCGGAGGAAGATGAGGAGCTAAATACCGTTACTTTAATTCGAAATCAATACCATGAAATCATTGAAGAACATCCGGAAGTAATTGAAAAAATAAGTCATCTGCCATCGCGTGTGAAAACGGCCAAAAAATACGAAGAAAATCAGGTCAATGTGCTAAGAAAAAAAGGGTTAAGCTTGTTTTCTCAAATTGTTGTAAACCCATCAAAAGAAAAAAATGATGTAGTTGAAATTCTATTTGAAGATTTAGTCCCCAAGATAAAATGCGAATTTAAGGAGCCCCGCCTTGAAATATCCAAAGAGTTTTGGCCTGCGTACGAAGATATAAAACACTACAAGCCATCTTATAAATCAAGCAAAACCGAATCTTCTTTGGTAAGAAAAGCAGAAGCAAATATAAAAGTTGCGCTCAAGCTAATTGATCCCCAAGAAGAATCCTTAATAGAGTTTTTGAAAATCCTTTTGAAAGATATTCGACAATACCATACCCTTTCAAGTCGTACATTAGGTCGATTGGGTCGTAAAGTCTTAACTATCAAATCAAACGAAAAAGAACTCGCTGCATTTTTAAAAGCAGTCATCTGGATTCGAAACCAATTGGGCATCGATTATCTGGATAAAATAATTGAACGAATAAAAAATCAGAAAAGTGAGGTGATTATTGCGGTTGAAAATAGAAATGGTTCGTATTCTTAACTTATTATGACACTGCTCATCTAAGTGTTCAAGAGTAAAAGCGCCAGTTGGAAGAGTCGTTGTTTAACTGGATGCAGGATCGTAATGGACATCTCGTTGAACAAATAGATGATATTACGGTTCTTTGTTTTGAGCTGTGAGAAAAGCGACAACCATGGCAAAAAAATCGAGCAATTACAATCCCTCGTAGCTGTTGCGCGGCCAAACTCTTATTGGCATTCCATTTCAATATCCTTTACCCTGATGCCTGTTGATATCTCATTAATAAGTTACTCTTTGCAATTTTTTATACCATCGCTATTTTAACTTAATTGCAGGCAAAAACAAAATGGAACTTCAGGAAATACTTACAAAGCAAACCCGCGAGGTTGCTGAAGAAATGCACCCAATTGAGAAAAAATTTGGCGAAGAGTTGTTTAATAGTGGCAGTTGTCAAATACTATCGCAGTCTGCTTCTGTCAATGATTTTATTATTTACCATGAACGCCTAAACACAACAAGGCGAGTGCTTTTGGAGGCCAATGCATTTGATCGTTTTGAGCCTTCTGTTGATAAAGAGTCCGTCGATTGGGAACGGTATTCCTATTGTGCGCTTTTACAGCTCGAAAAAGAATGCGCAAGTTTTGAGACTGATGCACATATAGAACACAAGCAATATACCCGCGAAGGCATGATTTATCGTGTGCTTGAGGAGCGTCGCCAAAAGGCAGCTAATGCCGAATACAAAATCCAGTGGGCAGATAATATTTATGGCGATCATGTTCTCATAAATGAGAAGGGCACGCGGTATATAATTTTCTTGCGCAATTTTGATAATGAAACTGGTTACAGCGATAGCCACGATTCCCGTATAAACAAACTCGGAACAACCAAACACATAATGTTTGCATTTAGCAAACTGAAAGAGAATAAGAGCTTGTATAAAAGGTTAAGTAAAACGTTCCCGTTTGTAGAAGTTTATTTAGATCCGCTCAACGAGTATAAAATTACCTGGCACTATCCGCATGCATTAAACCCTGAGGCCGGGCAATTGATCAATAAATTCTTCGGAAACCAGTCATTTATCGAGCCGGAAAAGAACAAGGAATTTATAGGTTTTTTGAAAGCGGCTGAGTTTTTACCTGAGATTAAAATAAGGCCGGAGGTAAAAGAAAAAATCGAACGTGCATTTGAATCCGATATGCTCACGCATCTTGCGCAAACAGAAAAACTTGATTTCTCCTTAATCAACGCCGATTTATTTCCATATCAAAAGGAAGGGGTGCAATTTGGCACCTTTATGCGCGGAGCTATTATTGCCGATGAAATGGGGCTTGGAAAAACCATGCAAGCTTTTACCACGGCTATTATGAAAAAAGAAATATTGGGTTTTCAACGTACGCTGATCGTGTGTCCTGCTTCTCTGAAAGCCCAATGGAAAAAAGAAATTGAGAAATTTACCAACGAGACTGCCGAAATAATTGAGGGAGCCCCGGAAGAAAGAGCCATTCGCTACAGCGAAAGTCCCTGTTTTTTCCTCATTGTAAATTACGAAACTGTTTTGCGCGACCAACGTGCGATAAACCGTACTCACATCGATTTTTTAATTCTCGATGAGGCACAGCGTGTGAAAAACTATGCTACGCTAACAGCTTCGGCCATTAAGAACCTTGAACGAAAACATATTCTGGTTATAACGGGTACACCTATCGAGAACAGACTCATTGATATTTTTTCTATCATGAGTATTATCGATCCTCATTTTCTTGGCCCCTTGTGGGAATTTTCTTATCAATATTGCCTGTTCGATCCAAAAAAACATAATAAGATAAACGGGTATTACAACCTCGAACAATTGCGCGAGCAGTTGCAGAAGGTGCTTTTGCGACGCGAAAAACGCAATGTAATGGAACAATTGCCAAATATTCAGGAGCATACAATTACCACCGAATTGTCTGAATATCAAAAAGAGTTACATGCAAGCTACAGCCGTGGATTGTCACAGGTTTTGCGAAAGCGCTTTTTAACACAGTTCGATATGCAGCGCATAATGCTATTGCTTACCAGTATGCGTATGGTGTGCGATTCGTCGTATTTGATTGATGAAGAAACAAACGATTCGCCTAAGCTTGAAGAGTTGACCTACATGCTCACCGAAAAGCTCGATATTGAGCATTCTGAAAGGAAGATAATAATATTCTCCGAATGGGTAAAGGTGCATAAATTGTTAAAACAAGTTTTGCTTAAGAATAATGTGAAATTTGTAGAATTGAATGGAACCATACCGGTTAAGCATCGGGGCGATTTAATAAGTAAGTTTGAAAATGATCCGAGTTGCAAGGTGTTTTTATCTACCGAGGCCGGTGGATCAGGCCTAAACCTCCAAGTGGCCGATATCCTTATCAACTTCGAATTGCCTTGGAACCCGGCTAAAAAGAATCAACGAATCGGGCGTATAGACAGGTTAGGCCAAAAAAGCAAGAACCTAACCATTTACAATTTTATTAGTCGCAATTCCATTGAAGAGCAAATTGCTGCCGGACTTATTGTGAAACAAAGTCTTTTCGAGGGCGTTTTAGATGGCCAATCGGCAACCAATTTTGTGGATTTTTCTTCCAAAGGCCGAGGCCAGTTTATTGAACAATTAAAAGCATTGATGGATGGTTTTCAGGTTCTTGATGACGAAAATGATGATATTCAGAATGAGGTCGTTGATGAATTACCGGCAGATACCACCGAAACCGAAGATAATATTCAGCCAGAACTAAGACCCATGTCCTCGGAAAATGAAAAAGATCAGTCCGGGGCAAATCAGCAGGACAAACCTGTTGAGAACGAAAAACAAGCAGAACGACCCACGCATGAGGCAATAGAGCGACCCGCTATTGGCGAAAGACAGCTGGAAAAATATCCGGAAGAGCCGTCGGGAGGGGGAATCGAAAAGCAATCGGAAGAAAAGCCTTCCACAGCCAAGCAGTATGAGCAGGTGCTTAATTCAGGTTTAGATTTTTTATCGGGCTTAATGAAAATGAGTACCGGAAAAGATGTGGGCATGGAGGGTAAATCAGTTGAAGTAAACGAAGAGACAGGCGAAGTTACCATGAAATTTAAAATGCCGAAATTGTAACTGCTGTAAGCAACGACGATTGTACTCGGAGACGTGCTTGTTTTGATATTTGTTAACAATTCTAATTTTGTATGGAACGAATTAAAAACCACCGAGAGCTAGAAGCGTACCTCTCAAATGTCCATCGAAAAACCCTTCGAGCAGTCGTCGGCTCTTGAAGTGGTTTAAAAATGTTATGCTAAAAGCCCTTCAGGCTTGCTTTACCGGTACTGACTATGCAGCGGGCGCTGCCCACTGCTATTGCTATAAGCTCTTTGGGCTTTCCTGTCTGGAAAAGATATGGAATGTTTAAAAAAGGTTTTCGCAGCCTCTGGTTCATTTCGTTCTATTGGTTTTGAAAGTAAAAATAAACAAGGTGCTTCTTAATCCCGGAGGGATTACATGTTTATAGAACATTGCCACGCATACGGAATTCCGACTCCGGCGGAGTCGAATCTGTTTTCTTTCTCCGGGCACACGTTTTTTAGTAGTATTGTATGCCAATGAAATGTATTTTCTATCTTTACAGCTATTATTCAAGAAAAACGTAATTGCCTATGCTTCAAACTCCTCAAGTAATTTTTTCCGATTCTTACATTGCCGTAATCAATAAGCCTGTTGATTTGCCTATCCATAAAAACAGCCACATGGTGCACGATGCGCCATATTTGACAAAGTGGGCGGGCGAATATTTTGGCCAATCGGTTTATAATGTTCATCGGCTCGATGCCAAAACATCCGGGATTGTGGTGGTGGCCTTTGATCCGAAAACGGCAGGTCATCTCACACAGCAATTTGAACGTCGAGAGGTTTCGAAGCGGTATTATGCCATTGTTCGACAGACACCCGGTGCTGCCGGAGTGCTCGATAAACCGGTAATGAATAAGAAAAAGGGCAAGTTGGTTCCTGCTACTACGGCATTTAAAACCATTAAAACCATCCATACATCTATTCGCTATAAAGAGTTTGATGATATTTCCCTTAGTTTGGTCGAGCTGCAACCAAAAACCGGTCGTTGGCACCAGTTGAGGCAGCACATGGCTTTAGAGCGGAACGATATTGTTGGCGATAATCAGCATGGCGACCGCACACTTAATCACATTGCAGAGGAAATGACCAATACAAAACGGTTGTATCTGCATGCCGGGCAATTGAAGTTTGTTCATCCACATACCAATGCTGAAATGGTTTTTGATTCATTATTGCCACTCGAATTTAATCAGTTACTTACTACTTGTAGTGTTGATATTGGCTAATCTGCAATTGGGTTTGATCGGAGATTTGGTTTTGTATTTTCATAAAAATAGCTAACTTAGAGGATGTCCTGTTTAATAACTAAAAAACATTGCTATGCAATTATCAAAAAGTAAGAATATGGAAACCATACAAAAACTCGACAAAATTGCCATTACCGTAAAATCGCATAAGCTGCTCCAGCAGTTGCTCGATGAAAATACAGAGCTGGAGGTTATTATGCGTAATGCCAAAAACGAAACCGAAGCGCTTATTGGCGTACGCCAATGGGTGATGGGCGTTTTGAAAGAGAGTAGCGATATTGCCATTAAATACTACAAGCGCGAATATAAGGGACATGATGCGCTGACCAAACTCAAGTGGAACGAAATTGCAGCCATTCGGTTGCTCGATTATATAGATAATGCAGGGCGTGTGTTCAACGATCAAAACCTCCGTGGACAAGTTGCGGTGAGTAATCCCATTAAATTAATTTGGTTGGCTGTAAACCGTGGTACCGGTGGTGCGAAGCCATATTTCTTTGAGGATATGGTGCACCTGTTTCGGCAATTTACAGGCAAAGAAGAGCGGCAAATGCCCACACGCGACGACGTTGAGAAATGGATGGAGCGTTACCCCTCGGGGCTCGATCCGCGCATTGTGAAACTGCGTGAAGAGAACCGGGAGCGCATCATTAATATTTTAATAGATAAAATAGACTCCGGAGAAATTATCAGCCGTAAGTACACATTTGAGGAGGATATGTCGCGCGAACAGAAATTCCTGAAAATGCTTGAATGGTGGGACGATCATATTTTTCATCTGCAGTTTGCAGTGCGTTCCCCCGATTTGCTTAACGAACTGCTTGGTAATTCACTCGATCCCGATACCATGAAAGTGCTTTACGAAGCCGAGGAGCAGGGAATACCATTTTTTGTGAATCCTTATTACTTATCGTTGTTGCATGTGCGCGTGCCTTATTTTGCAGTGGGCGCCGATTTAGCTATTCGTTACTATGTTATTTATAGCAAACAACTGATTTCTGAATTTGGACATATTGTTGCATGGGAGAAGGAAGATATTGTGAAGCCGGGTGAGCCCAATGCTGCCGGATGGTTGCTGCCATCGAAACATAATGTGCACCGCAGGTATCCCGAAGTGGCTATACTCATTCCCGATACGGTCGGACGTGCATGTGGGGGATTGTGCGCCAGCTGTCAGCGTTTGTACGATTTTCAGAGCGGACACCTGAACTTTAATTTAGATAAGCTAAAGCCCGATGGTACATGGCAGGAACGACTGCAATTACACATGGAGTATTTCGAAAAAGATACCCAATTGCGTGATATTCTTATCACTGGTGGAGATGCGCTTATGAGTAGTGACAAATCGCTGAAGCAAATGCTCAATGCAGTTGTCGATATGGCCGTTCGCAAACAAAAAGCCAATGAATCGCGGGCAGACGGAGAAAAATATGCCGAAATGCTACGTATTCGTTTAGGGACACGTTTGCCTGTTTATTTGCCGCAGCGCATTACTCCTGAGCTGATTGAAATTCTTGCCGATTTTAAAAGACGGGCTTCTGATGTAGGAATTCAGCAATTTGTAATTCAAACACATTTTGAATCGCCCATGGAAATTACACCTGTGGTTAAAGAGGCTATTGATAAGCTGATTAGAGCCGGTTGGACGGTTACAAATCAGCATGTGTTTACTTCGGCGTCGTCGAGGCGAGGCCATACAGCCAAGTTGCGTAAGGTGCTTAATCAGGTAGGTGTTTTACCCTACTACACTTTTTCGGTAAAAGGTTATATGGAAAACAATTTCAATTTTGCAACAAATGCCCGTGCCGTACAAGAGCAAATGGAGGAGAAGGTGTTTGGAACTATCCCGGAACAAGAGTATAATCTGATAAAAACATTCCCGCTCGAAGCCGAGAATATGGTTGAGAATGTGGAGCGCTTACGCAAGAAACACAATCTGCCATTTATTGGCACCGACCGTAATGTGCTTAACTTGCCGGGTGTGGGTAAGAGTCTGACTTTCCGGGTTATTGGAATTACACGGTACGGCCGCCGTATTTTGGAGTTCGACCACGATGCCACACGTACGCACAGCCCAATAATTCACGATATCGGCCGCATTGTTATTATCGAGTCGAAATCCATTAGCGAATATTTACAGCAACTGAGCGAGTTTGGCGAAAACGTTGAAGAGTATACAAGCCTATATGGATACTCCATTGGCGAAACCGAAAATCGATTGCCAATTTATGAGTATCCGGAATACGATTTTAAGATTTCCGACGAGATGACAAATTTGGAGTTGCCCGAGAAGAAGTAATGTTTTTTTTATTTTAGGTGACTCGCTTTATCTTTTCAATTCGGCTTTTGTTGTGTATCACAGAGCGGGGCGAACGGCGAAGCCCTCATCAGCCGATAGGCGAATAACCGTGATTTGATCTTGAATTTCAGCCAGTGGTCGGACATGATTTGCAACTTTTTTTTCAAGAAAAAAGTTGCAAGAAAAGAGTCCACAGCTTTATGACGTGATCCAAAACGGATCAAATTTAAAAGTTGTGGACTTTTAGTTTTTTAAATTTGATATTGTTCATGGTTGTGAAATAAAGCTTGGTAATATAGCTGTTGTGTATTGTTTTTAAGGGCTTCCATCTTCATTTTTGTCTTACCAAAAAACGAAGCAAACATGAGTCCGGACAACTAACGGATTTGTGAGGGTGCGGGCGGCAAAAAAGTACCGCTACCAACTAAAAACACTAGTGTCATGTCAAGTATGGAATGACGGGTAAGTTGAAGATATTTTTGTTTTTAGCAAGACAAAAAAT
>JAQICA010000185.1 GCA_027858775.1 Salinivirgaceae bacterium
GTGCCTGTGCCCGCTTCGGTGATGGTTAGTGTTGTGCCGACGAGGCTCGCTGTTGCTACGCTATTGGCATCAGATGACGTGCTGAAAGTTAATTCATCGGCATCGGCATCGGCGAACACGCTTGCAATATCGATAGTCGTAGAGACAAAACCTTCGGTCTCTGTCATATCTGAAATTGGATTTTCAACTACCGGAGCATTGTTCGCAGCGGCATTTACATTAAATTCAAATACATCGCTTACTGAACCACCGTTGCCATCGTTGGCCGTTACGGTAATATTAGCTGTGCCTGTACCCGCTTCAGTGATGGTTAGTGTTGTACCGTCAAGGCTCGCTGTTGCAACGTTTGTAGCATCAGATGATGTACTGAAAGCTAATTCATCGTCGTCGGCATCGGTGAACACGCTTGCAATGTCGATAGTCGTAGAGACAAAACCTTCGGTCTCCGTCATATCCGAAATTGGATTTTCAACTACCGGAGCGCTATTGGTCGCAGAGCCTAAATCGGTTACAGAAATATCATCAACATATAAAAACCACATATCTACATCGCTATACCCCTGCCAGCCAAGGTAGTAAACACCATCGGCAGCTACTGAAAATGTTTGTTGCCCTTCGGTATAAGTTTCATTAACGATATTGTTGTTATCGAACAACTGATCTAATGTCATTGCAGAAGAGCTGTTTGCTGTACCGAGTTTCACTTTCAGTTTTTCCGGATAACTCGCAGATCTGGCTCTGTACCAGAAGCTAAGTTCATATTCATGTCCGGCTTTCAGCTCCAGTGGTTGTGAAAAGAACCAATCATTCATGGCTGCGTTTTCATTGTACTGAATGGATAAATGATTTAATCCAGAGTTCGGATAATCGCTTGAAGAGCCCCATTTGTAACCGTCACTGTTGGCATTTTCCATGCTCGTACAAGATGGCAATGCAGGTGTAATAACGCTTTCGAAATCTTCGATATAGTCTGTAGCAGATAAATCTACAACGCATGGATCAGCACTTGTGGTACCATTTGTTTCGGGAACCGTTCCATCTGTTTTAAAATTAATGAGTGTTTCACTGTTTGAATATGGATACAATTTGAAAAAATATTGGGTTGAATATTCAAGTCCTGTAAATGTATAACTTTCAATACCCTGCGCAACGTTCATCACTGCACTGCCATCAGATAAATCTGCATCATCGGTTACAGAGTTTGTATCTATTGGATCTGTGAACGCTCCGGTTGTATTTGCCACGAGCAGGTATCCATCGGGTAAAATTGCTCCTGTAGCATCTGTCCAGTTTATTTGCATTTCTGTGGCTGTAGTAGTTCCTACAGCTAAAGAAGTTGCATGATTCGTTGGTTCATCTTTTGCCGAAGTTGATGCATTCCCTGTGAGCCCCGGGGCTAAGTAGCATGGAGTTGCAGCATCATATTCATAAATGGCAAAATGGTAATTTGTGTTTCCATTCAGGTTGTTTACAGTTACGCTATTTCCTGCACCTGCATACACAACATAATTTCCGGTTCCTATTTCTGAACCACTTCCAAAAGCAGCATCTGCATTATAAACGATTCCGCTTGCAGGATCAGCATCTACAGCGCCCGCTTTTTTTGCCAAAACAATTACTTCGTCGCCGCCATCGGGCGTACCGCGAGTCCACTCAATATCAATTGAACTGGTGGTTTGCGCCGAGCTGTTAAAATCGACAGCCTGGTCTGATGGTGGTGTGCAAAGCATAGTGGCATCAACTTGCAAATCGTCGATACACCAGTAATACGAAAACCCGCCGATGTAATTGAATTTGAATTTCACTTGCGATTGTCCGTCTAACTCGCTCAATACCTGGCTATATGCTTCAGGATTGTTGGTACTTGCAGTCCATTGTTGGAGTTGTGTCCATGAAGTTCCATTGTCGATGCTATAAAAAAGTGTAGCTGAACTTTCTCCCACATGTTTGTAATAATGATCGAACGAGAGCGTCACATCTTCATAAGATGAAAAATTAAAGGTATGTGTAACTAGATCAGAGTTTTGATCATCGGCCATTCCATACCCATCACTATCCAAAAACGCATAATTTCCAGTACCAAAAGCAACGTCATCGATTGTGCCAAACTGCCATACCTGACCATTTCCTTCGTTATCCAACACATCCCAGCATTGGGGTGCTTCTATATCGTTGAAATTTGTTTCGTAAGGAAATGATATAATATCAATTGAACACGGATCAATTAACGTCGTGGCGTTATCTACAGGAACGGTTCCCTCTGTTTTGTAAATAATAAAATCACCGTTGTTGGTATACGGGAAAATTTTAAAATAATACTGCGTTTCAAAATCAAGATTGGCAAATGTGTAACCCTGTTCACCCTGCTCAATATTTATGGCACCGGCTCCATCGCCAAGATTCGTATCATCCTCTACTGGAACAGCGTTGGTTGGATCAGTAAATGTGCCGGTGGTGTTAGCCAGAATTAAGTATCCGTCAGGCTCCACTGTTCCGGCAGCATCTGTCCACGTTAGCGGAATTTCATTGGGCGTTGGCGTGCCCGCTGAGAAAGATGCTACATGGTTTGAAGCAACTGGTTTGGCATCTGTTATAGCATCTCCGCTTAACTCAATAAGGTTATAGCAAAAATCTGAAATCCTGTATTCATAAATGGAAAATACATAATTTGCCAGATTATCCAGATTTGTAATATTCACGTTTGTGCCTGTGCCATCGTAAACAACAAAGTTATCTGTGCCAATTTCTGAACCGGCACCAAAAGCCGCGTCTGCTGTGTATGAATTTCCTTTTGTGGGATCGACATGTGCTACTGCGGCCTCTTTGGCCACCACAAGTACATTATCACCGCCATTTGGAGTCCCTCTTGTCCAGCCGATATCAAGCGAGTTGTATGTTGAATTCAACACATTAAAATCTGTAGCCTGATTTTCGGGCGGAATACATGTGGCATCGCCGGTAACGCTCACATCGTCAATAGCCCATCCGGGAGCAACAGCTGCACCATCGGATCCAAATCTGATACGAAATTGAAAATCGGGATTTTCATCGTATGCTGAAAGATCGACTGTAACCTGTGTCCAGTCGCGAATGCTTGCAGGTGCCCATGCATCGTGCCCGCCGAGCGGATTGCCATCATGGAGCGCGCCATCGTAGGGCAAACTGGTGGTAACCTGTGTCCATTGCGTTCCATCCCAGACCTCTATAAATCCACCATCCCAATAATCAGTAGCGCTGGAAAGTTCAGCTTCCATATAGATCCAAAACGTTAACTCACAATTATTGAATCCATTCAAACTAATGTTTGGCGAAATCAGATTATAAACGGAGTTTGTGGCGTAATCGTTATTTCCATTTGTAACAAAGCATGTGCCTCCTCCGGTATGATCGCCTGAGGGCGATGTTGGCGTTGTGTTTACCCAGTCATCGTTGCCTGTTACACCATTCCAGCAGTTGTCTCCTGAATCGAAATTCTCTGCATACGGCAATGTTAATCCAGCGCAAGGATCGACATCGGTTGTTGCAGAAGCTTCGGGCGGAGTGGCATCTGTTTTATATTTGATATTGATACCGGCATTTGTATATGGATAAATTTTGAAATAATAGTTGGTTTCGCCTATTAGACTATCGAATATTTTGCTTTCTGTGCCAGCAGTAATATTTTTCACCAGGCGTGAATCTTCTTCCAGGGCTCCATTTGCCGGTGCTACAATTTCTTCGAATCCTACATAACTTCCTTTGACTAAATAACCATCGGGAATTACACTACCTGTTGCATCTAACCATGTTAATGGAATGGTTGTGCCCGTGGGTGTTCCTGCTGCGAAAATTGTAGGATATTCAGTGGGTTCACTTTTTATAGTTGTTTCATTGGTATAAATGCCGGCTGAATAATCTCCCGAAGGCAGCACAGACCACATTTTGTAGTAATACGGTGTATTTTCGGTAAGTGTACTGTGAGTGAAAGATGTCTGCGAACCTTTGTATAAAACAGTTCCTCCGCCTGAAATAGCATCGCCTACACTGTAGTTTGATTGATTCGCCGGGTTTCCAAAATTGCCATCGGCGCTCCATGCAATAAGTACATCATCATCGCTACTGTTCTTATTCCAGCTAAGGTCAATTTGATTCGGGTCGTTGGAAGTAGCCGTAAAGCTGTTTGGCGAGGAGTTATCTATTCCTGTTACTATAAGTGAAAAATCCTGAGCAGCCGCTAACGTTCCCTTATGAGAAACAGTAATTGTGTAGCGCGTTCCGGCTGCTGGACTACCTACGATAATTTTCTCGTATGGATCTACGGTATTGTCTCCATTATCGTTTGTAGATACTGAGGTTAAGCGAAACGGATAAAATGTATTGGAACTTTCGGTTACACGAATGTCTAAATCGTTTACTAGGACAGGTGTATTATCGTTTGCAGTGCCCTCATTGGGTATTCCCGGCACATCTGTCCAGCTTACAGATGTAGTTAACTCTTCTTCTCCACTGGCAAATACATCTATCGTGTATGTTTCTCCATTTTGCAGTGTGTGCTCACTGATAATTGTACCATCGAATTTGTTTTCAATAACCTGTGCGGCTTTTTTAGCATTCATCAAGCCCCATCCATAAGCGGCATCAGGACCCGAAGGCCCGGCATCGTCGGCTGTGTGCAGAGCCAGCCCTTTAAGTGTTGCAGCTTTCATAAATTCTGCATTCTGTTCGCTGTAGTATTGTTGAAGCAAAAGTAAAGTGCCACAAACATTTGGCGATGCCATAGAGGTACCTGTGAGTGTTTCGTAGGCACTGTTCGATGTTTCGTAAGTTGAATAAATATTGGTTCCGTTTCCAGTAATATCGGGTTTTATGCGGTAGTCGTCTGTTGGCCCCTCGCTGCTTGATCCATTGATACTCATCGAAACAAACTCGCCGTCTGCATCAATAGCAATCTCTCTTCCATTGGCAACTACAAGATTGTTTTTGGCTAAAGCATGGCCTGTTAGTTTATCGTAGTTTGGATCACTTCCTAATGGTGCCCCATTTGAGGCATTATCGTTGCCATCGTTTCCGGCAGCAACGCACATCAGGTAATAAGGTGCGTTATAAAGAACTTCATCCCAGTCGCGTGAGTCGGCTACATACGCGCCAAACACCCAATCAGGAAGATCAGAAGCCACCCATCCATATGAATGGTTCGATAAAAGCATGCCATTTGCTGCGGCATCGGCTACTTCGGAAATGTCTGCATTCCAGTCGTAGCCCACAGCATGGGCTTGGGGAGCCATTCCTTTAGCGTCGGGTTTCACGCCTGAAGCAATGATGGTTCCGGTTACGTGCGCCGAATGATAATTCAACACTGTACTATTGTCACCAATTGAAAAACGGTCTGTGCCCCCAATGCCATCGTATTCCTGGTGAGTAGAGCGCGCAAGTCCACCATCCCAAACATGGGCAGTCATGCCCTGTCCTTCGAGATTCAGTCCCAACAGGCCGCCGTTATGCAGCGTTGTAGCTCGTGTAGAAATGGCTGCATTGGCATTGTAAGTAGTGTAATAAATAGGATTCCCATCTTTATCTACTTTCATTAATTCAATAAAACGGCCATCTTTCTCCATTTGGGTTGGCCACCCTTTTTCTTCGGCAAGCTCAAGAGCTTTACTTTTTTCTTCAGCAAATTGCTGATATAGCTGCTGTTCCAGTATTCTCAGCTGTTTTACATTTGTTTTTGTGAGTACTTTCTCACGAATTAATTGATCTGTTTCTTTTTTCGACTGAGCATTAGCATTAATTGCACTCATGCAAAATATCGAAACAATAATGATTAGATAAGATGAAATTTGCCGCATAACTAAAATAATAGGTTATTTTTTTTGGATAAATTTTGGAATAAATATGCGCAAGATATTCCGGAGATATCTCACCCGTTGGAGGGTAAAATAGTTTACAGATAAGTTTCACCCGGGTGGGTGAACTCCTAAACTCCTATTAAAAAACCTATTACAACGATATCAATTAATTTGATTTCGCAGGAAATTTATGCGTTAGAAAGTTGAATTGCTTTTATCACCAGAGCAATTCTTTGATTTTCTTTTGATTTTTGGATGTCGAATATTCTGTACATTTTTTTTAAAGATGAGCGTACACCTTCAAAACTCAGAGAAATTTCTTCTGAAATTTTTCGATTATTAATGGTAGGTTTGGAGCACAAAACGGTTAAAATCCTCCAGTCTGTTTCGTTGAGCGAACCATCAATTTTACTGCAGATTTTGTCCTTGTTCAATTGTTTATCCAACTCATTTCTTTCATTTTGTTGGGTGTAAATAACGGCATTTGACCTAAGCACTTCAATTTCTTTGAGTAAAACCTCTTTTTCATTTTTTATTTTAATAGCCCGATTTCGGATAATAATAGCCATGAAAGTCAAAATCAGCAGAAAAAAGGCAATGATGGAATACCGCTGATTGCGTTCGATCTCTGCATTTTTTTGATGTTCTTTTCGCTCCAGCTCAAGAGCCTGGGCATTGCGTAAGCTATCTGCCAAATGAATTTGTAAATATTTGTATTTATACTCCTGGTGTATCAATTCCCGCCGGTTTTTATCACTTTGTAAACTATCGTGGACGGATGTATATTGCTCATACATCTTCAATGCCATATGGGTGTCTCCAAGCGCCTTATACGCCTCATACAGTCCCTTAGCTGCCGCTGCAATATTTTCTTTCAAGCCTGTTTGACTTGCAATTCTCAACCCCTTGTTTAAATAAATAATGGCTTTGGAGTAATGTCCCTGTGTTTGATATATGGAGCCGATATTGATGTATGTTCCACTCACTCCCTCCTTATTATCAATTGCTTCGTATATTTCTAAACTCCGGTTTTGATATTCAACAGCCTCTGCGTGGTACCCCTGCATGTTTTTAACCGTTCCAATATTAGCAAGTGTTTTGGCCTCGGCCAGCTTGTTATTGAGTTGCTTTTGCAGTGCTTGAGCTTTATTGTAATAGTAAATTGCGGTATCAAAATCTGCTTTTCTGCTAAAAATCACACCCAAATTGTGATAGCAAATAGCAATTCCCTGCCGATTCCGTAATTCCTTACTGATCTGAAGAGCCAAATTATTGTATTCAAGTGCCTTATCGTACGATCCCATTCGGTTATACAGTGTAGCAATATTGCTGAGCGATTGAGCTTTTCCCAGAGAATCGTTCTTCTTTTCTGAAATGGTTAAACTCTGATTCTGGTAATTAATTGATTTATCGTAATTTCCAAATTTCGCATAAAGTATTGCCAGGTTATTGAGTGTATTGGCAATATTTTGATCTGTACTATTTGCTTTTTTTATTTTTAAACTTTGCTCAAAATACTTTTTCGATGTCAGAAAATCTCCATTCTCCATATATGCAACACCCAAAATATTAAGTGAATGAGCCATTTCTGCTTTCAATTCCCGTTTTTCAGCAAAATCATACAGTTTTTGAGCGTAATAAAGAGTACTATCCGGCTGACTGTACAGATAATTATTTAATATCAACTCATTAACTGCGGCAAGCCTTGTAGAGTCATCCAGCAACTTATTACTCCAGGCCAACTTGAGGCTATCAATTTTGGTTTGTGTTTGCCCCGAAAGAATAACAAACAAAAAAACAATAGATACAGTCAATTTCTTATTTATACAGTACATAGATCAAATTCAGTAGTTTTATCAGCACTGAAATATACACATTTCTTACGTGACTACAGGGCTGTAAAACAAACAAGACATTAAAGGATAACATCCTTACTTTCAGCTTACAAAATATTAAATACGCTCATTTGATTGCACATAAATAAGATTAAGCATTAATATTCCTTCTATTTTTTCACGGCATACGCCACAGCGGAAAACCCGCAGAGCACACTACAACCGTTGTTAATGAAACGCGTAGAGCGCTATATCTTTCAGGCAAATTGATTAAAACCAAACTCATTCGTGTAAATCAATTTACAAAAAATCACCCATCAAACCCTAAGAGCAAAGTCTCATTTCACACATATTCAAAACAATTCGCAAAAGACACCAGAAGATTGGCTGCCCCGGCAAACCAGAGCAACCGTGATTGCTTCCTTGATCAAAAAACACATTTTATGAAACGTAATAAAATACATATCCAAATTATGAAAATATTTACCGCAGTTTATGAATTACCTTCCAATAACTTAAGTGTTAACCTTAAAATTCAAGACATAAAATATAGTCGTCAGCCAATCTGGACAAAAACCATCAAATTTGGTTTTGAATATTTATCGAGCATATTGAAAAACGCGAAAGACCGAACCAGGAATACACACCGGAATTAAAATCAAAAACGAGCAGCCCCAACAGCCAAAGCACATTGCAATGAAATACAAAAGTAACCACCAGGGGATGAATTAATCTTCCATCAATCTTTCAAACAAAATTCATAAATTCAACTTTATTCACTAATTTTGAATGCAGCAAAACCCTTATTGAAAGAATGATTTAAATAAAAACAATTTAATATATAAAAATGCATAGAAAACATAATCAAAATTATAGTCTTATGAAAACAGTACTTGCCTTTGGAATTGTACTATTGATGATTCCTCTCACATCATTTTCCCAAAAAAATCTTGTAAAAAATCCGGGCTTCGAAGAGTACACAGATTGCCCTGTAAGGCACACACCCGAAAACACAACCAACACCCTCATTCCACATTGGACGTTCCCAAACAAGACGGCCTCCGACTATTTTAATAAATGTTCAGACAAAGGCGCCGGCATTCCGTCGAATTTTGCAGGCTACGCTCAAGCCAAAGAAGGAGAAGCCTACGCAGGAGGTATTCTTAGCGGATCGACATTTACGCACCGGGAATACATTCAGGGCGAACTTACCGAACCCATGAAAAAAGGCAAACGATATTGCGTTTCGTTTTACTACCAGCTGGCCAGCGGATCGCGATTTGCCATAGACCAATTGGGTTTATACCTTTCGAACGATAAGCTCGCCCACAACACCAAAGAAGAAGTAAAGGTAGAGCCCCAACTAAAAAATCCAAAAGGACTATTCCTTACCAATACCAGTGAATGGGAACATTTCTGTAGAGTGTACGAAGCAACAGGTGGCGAAAAATTTCTTACCATCGGTAATTTTCGCTCCTACAACGAAACAAACTACGTTGGTGTAGAAAAAAAGAATAAAAGCAGCCACACCATGACTGATTATGCCTATTACTACTTCGATCTGGTTGAAATAAGGGAACTAACTAAATGTGAGGCTTGCGCCTGCATTCCCCACGACCTCGAAGTAGCCGTAGTAGACTCTTTTTACACCGGCGGATTTAACCCAATAACCGGAAAAATCGACAGAAAACAAAACGACGGCCGTATCAGATTAGCCTTGCAAGGTGGAACAAAACCCTACAACATTATTTGGAATAATGGAAACAAAAATGCAAAACTCGAAAACCTGAAAGCAGGAGTATACAGCTACACAGTAACCGACGCACTCAATTGTACACGAAAAGGCGAAATAGTATTCGAAACCCCTGAAATAGAAGAAAACAAAGTAGAAGATGACCTTTTCAGCATCAAAGAAGGATCAGCAATTGTCCTCAACAATATCTTCTTCCAAACCGGCAAAACAACCCTCTTACCGCAATCATACAGCGAACTCGATAAAGTGGCAGCATTTATAACCGACAACAGTATAAAACAAATTGAAATTTCAGGACATACAGACAATGTAGGAAACCCCGACTACAACCAAAGGCTAAGCGAGGGACGCGCAAAAGCAGTAGTCGATTACCTTGTTTCAAAAGGCGTTAGCCAAAATGTGCTTACTTACAAAGGTTACGGACAAGACCGACCTGTCGATACCAACGAAACCGACGAAGGAAAAGCCCAAAACCGCCGCGTAGAATTTCTACTGATCAAAAAATAGTCACGTAAAATCAATAAAAGCCTACAAAAATGAAAATTTTTATTACATCGATATTCATACTCATATCACTGGCTCTCACTGCCCAATCGACAAGACGAATTGTCAAACAAATGGACAGCAAAGATTTTGAAAAAGGAAAAGAGCTTGCATTAAGTGTTCTCGAAGATGCTCCCGAAGATCCATCAGCCAACTTCTGCATGGCATGGATGACCTTTGAACAAGAAAATTTCTTCGAAGCTTACAAACACATGATTCTCTTCAAAACCAACATTAACAGCCTCGAACAGGGCGATAAAGAAGAGCTCATGGCCTACATGGAAAGTGTAATGACCAAAATGCGTAAAAAAAGTTTCGAGGAACGAATAGACAAGAAATCTTTCGATATCGAACAAGCTGCCATCAATTATGTGAGAGAAAAACGCGACCCCGAAATTGCCCGCCAATACATCGAGCTATTTCCCACATCGCCATTTTTAGACAATACAAAACACATACGCAACCACTACGCATACATTCAAGCTGTTAATTCCGGAACGGTAGAAGCCATGCGAAAATTCAAACAAGACTACCCCGATGCAGCACAGCAAGAAGTAGCAGAGGAACGCATTCACGAACTGGAATTTGAAGCAGCCAAAAGCAGCAAGTCCATCGATCGAATAGAAACGTTCATCCAAAGTTACCCGTTAGCCAAACAACGCACCGAAGCCATCCAGCTCCGTAATCAGTTGGCGTATAACGAGGCCAAAAAGAATAACGATCTAACAGCAATCGAAAAGTTCATTCGCGACTATCCCAACGCTATTCAGGCTGCTGAAGCACAACAACTCAAGCAAAAATTGGTATTCGAAAAGGCAAAAAGCATCAATACTATCGAAGCCTATTCCGATTTTGTAAAACAGTACCCTTTCGGTAAATATTATGTAGATATATTCAATCTAAAATCGAAAGCCCTTGGTACACGCATTGCAGAGAACAGTCAAATTAAAAATGCAAAAACCACACGCGCTTTCGACTACAACAAAACCAACGACCTGTTCTCTACCGCCACCATTGATAAAAATGGAAATATATTTATTGCCGGAATTATTGAATTAGATACCGCTCCGCTTCACGATGTTTGGCTCATGAAACTCGATCCAACCGGCCAAATGCTTTGGAGCAAACAATTTGGCTCCCCTGCCAACGACCACATAAACGAGCTCTTTATTCAGGATGATGGATCGCTACTGGGCGTTGGAATATACGGACAAACAGATACAACCCGCGGCCAAGGCTGGATGCTGAGCGTAGGAACAGATGGCAAAAAACAATGGATGAAGTTCCTTGGCGACCTGTACCCCGTTTCGAGCTTGCAAAAAGGTAATGAAATAATAGTAGGCGGATACAATATGGATTCGCTTCACCACATGCGACTAATAAAGTTCGACAATGAGGCCGATAAAAAATGGCAACGTAAATATACTACTCGCGGATCTGCCAATGCCGTTAAACCGCACAGCCAAGGAGGAATTGTTATTTGCGGTAAAAATTGGATTGCCCATATTTCTGACGAGGGCTATCTAGAGAACGACCAGTTTATCGACGAAAACCTAACAATAATGGACGTTACCGAAAAAGAAGGCGTTATTTACGCAGCCGGCTACAACGAGGAGTTCAACCTGTTTGTTTACAACACCCAAAATAAAACGGTAACCCAAACCACGCAACAGGTAAAAGAAATACAGTTCTTACCTAATACCGATTTACTTGTGCTGGATCACAATAACAATTTAACGCAATTAACCAGTGCAGGAGGCTATGTAAAAGACATTGCCAAAAACACAGGCCACTTCTACATGCTGAACAATTACTTATTTTACACAAGCATAAACTCTATACTACAAAGCAATATTCAAATGATCACCTTTTAAAGCATAAACCATAGCCCTGAACTAAAAAACAGGGCTTTTTTTACCGCTTTAAAAAAAACGTTGGTATAAATTGTAAAAAGACACATACAAAATAAAACCTGAGTTGAGTACTACTTAGGTATAAACCCGACTTAGTAATTGTTGGCTTTCACCAAATAAAGTACGTGAAAGCCATACAATTTTTTAATCGCAAACACAATCACTCAGTTTGGGTAAAAGTCGCAGTATATTTGACCAAACACTATTAAAGAACTATATTTACGAAAAAAAGCACTATGGCGCTCGACAAAATAATTTCATTAGAAGATGCCGACATTTTTCATAAAGACCACCTGGTAATGAGCAATGTCAACCTAACAGTAAATAAAGGCGAATTCATTTATTTAATCGGAAAAACCGGATCGGGAAAATCCAGTTTGCTCAAAACTATCTATGCCGAAATACCTTTACAAAAAGGAAAAGGCACCATTGCAGAGTTCGATCTGGAACACCTGAAGAAAAAACAGATCCCCTATTTACGCAGGAAAATTGGTATCGTATTTCAGGATTTCCAACTATTAACCGATCGCTCAGCCAACGAAAACCTGCTATTTGTACTCAAAGCCACTGGCTGGAAAAAGAAAAAAGAGATGGAACAGCGCATACAAGATGTGCTTGAAAAAGTAGGGCTCGGCTACAAAGGTTACAAAATGCCGCATGAACTATCTGGAGGCGAACAACAACGTCTATCCATTGCCAGAGCACTACTCAACGACCCGGAAATAATTTTGGCCGATGAGCCCACAGGAAACCTCGATCCCGACACATCTACTGGAATAATGGAATTATTATTCGATATAAAAAACACGGGAAGAGCAGTTATTATGGCCACTCATGACTATGAAATGCTCAAAAAATTTAATGCACCAACAATGAAAATTGAAGATGGAAAACTAAATGAACGCGAAAATAAAATTATCGAATTCGACACATTATAAATAAGTGCCCGAACACAAAAAATCGGGGACACAATCTATAACTACAATTAAAGTGAGTGAAAAATGTCGTTTTTTAACCGATCAATCCACATAGCAAAACTATTTTTCGATTTTCTAGGCAAAATATCAGGTCTTTCGAACGATGGAACCATAAAAGAGGGCAACCCCGAATATGTCGAAAAAATTATTAATGATATAGGTATTAATATAATTATTCAGGACGAAGACCTTGCCAAAATCCCCACAACAGGCCCTTTCGTCACCATTTCGAACCATCCGTTCGGGGGAGTTGACGGAATTATCTTAGCGCACCTGCTTCTAAAAAAACGCCCCGATTTTAAAATCGTTGCAACTCCCACCCTATGGAAGATTTATCCGTTAAACGACTTCTTTATTCGTTTTGACACCAGTAAAAACAAGTCGGAAATAAAACCTACCTTCTCAGGCATGCGGCAAATTGTTAACCATACGGGAAACGGTCATCCACTTGGTTTTTTTCCCGCCGGAGAAGTTGCTGCTTACGATAACGATACAAAAACAGTTTCGGACAGACGGTGGAAAACAACCTACCTGAAACTACTACAAAGCCTTGAAATACCAATCGTTCCAATCTATTTTCAAGGCAAAAACAGCAACCTGTTTCACATGATCAGCTCCATACACCCGTTACTGGGTTCAGCAGGCGAATTTTTCGGAAAGAAAAAGGAAATTCGCGTGCGAATTGGAAACCCTATACTCCCAAAAGAAACGCAGGAATACGAAGATATGGACAAATACGGCCGCTACCTCAGAGCCAAAACCCACGCACTGGAATCGGAAATTGAAGTGCGGAAATTTTTCCGTACAGCACCACGCCGCGAAAAAGAACCCGAAAAAATTATCGACCCGGTTGCTATCGAAAAAATGATGCATGAAATAAAGCATATTCAAAAACACAAACTCTTTTCCAGCGATAAATATACTGTCTACTGCCCGCCAACACTTGAAATACCAAACATTCACCGCGAAATTGGCCGTGTACGAGAAATAACATTTCGAGATATTGGAGAAGGAACCAACCGCAGCATCGACATCGATGAGTTTGACTTATACTACAACCAGCTCTTTATTTGGGATCATGAACAAAACAAGATAGTAGGCGCCTACCGAGTAGGAAAAGGAAAAGAAATAATATCGCAATTTGGAGTGAAAGGCTTCTATACTCAAAGCCTGTTTAAAATACACAAAGACTTTACACCAATACTTAAAGAAAGCCTCGAACTAGGCAGAAGTTTTATAGCCAAAGAGTATCAACGTAAACCCATGTCGTTGTTTCTCCTTTGGAAAGGCATTCTCTACTTTCTGCTCAAACACCCCGAATACCGTTATTTAATTGGCCCGGTAAGTATCAGCAACGAATTCTCAAAATTCTCGAAAGATCTAATAATTAAATTTTTAAAACAATACCACTTCGACCACGAGCTGGGACGACTCGTAACGCCGCGCAAAGCATTTCAAGTGCATTCAAAGTACGATACCGACATTGTTTTGGAAAATGCACGCGACGATATCAGTAAACTCGATCGGTTTATTAGCGATATTGAACCAACCAACTTTAGAATGCCCGTTCTATTGAAAAAATATTTGAAACAGAATGCAAAAATTATTGGATTCAATATCGACCCTAAATTCAACAATGCACTCGATGGATTCATTATTCTCGACCTTTACGAAGTGCCATTTAACATGATTGAATCGCTCTCGAAAGAAGTAAAAGACGAAAGTATTCTGAACCGATTTAAAATTGAAGAAGAAAAGCTAAAAGAAGAACAACCCAAAGCAGCCAATAACGAGCAATAATCCGAACGCACCCACAACAAGCATTAAACACTCATAATCAAAACCTTAAGACAAATCAACCTCAATACTAAACGATTAGAATAAACCGTTTGTCATAAATTGTTTATTCTCAAAACATCTACAAGGATAATACAAAACGCAGTACTTTTAATTCTGATTTGTGTTTTTTAAATCGGGCATCTTTCATATATTTGTTGGCGAGTAACACAACTATGGAAAACTATATTGTATCAGCCAGAAAATACAGACCTCACTCCTTTACAACAGTTGTGGGGCAGCGCTCGGTAACCAAAACGCTGAAAAATGCCGTGCAAAATAACCGGTTGGCACATGCCTACCTTTTTTGCGGGCCACGCGGAGTTGGAAAAACGAGTATTGCGCGAATATTTGCAAAAACCATCAACTGCCTGAACATAGGAGAAGACCACGAAGCATGCAACGAATGCGAATCGTGCAAAGCCTTTAACGAAAACCGATCATACAACATACACGAGCTCGATGCAGCATCAAAAAACAAAGTAGAAGACATTCATAACCTCGTTGAACAAGTGCGCATCGCCCCCCAAATAGGGAAATACAGTGTGTACATTATCGATGAGGTGCACATGCTCTCAACATCGGCATTCAACGCATTTCTAAAAACATTGGAAGAACCACCCGCACACGCAATTTTTGTGCTTGCCACAACCGAAAAACATAAAATTCTGCCAACGATCATTTCACGCTGTCAAGTATTTGACTTTAACCGCATAACGGTGGCAGAAGCCGTAGACCACCTCAAATACGTAGCAGAAAAAGAGAATTTGAATGCCGAAGAAGCCGCACTCCATGTTATAGCCCAAAAAGCCGACGGCGGAATGCGCGATGCATTATCAATCTTTGACCAGATTGCCAGTTTTTCGGAAGGACAAATCACGTATCAGCAAACAATCGATAACCTAAACGTACTCGATTACGACTACTATTTCAAAATTGTAGACCACTGCATGGCGCACGAAATTAGCGATCTGTTCCTCATTTACGACGAAATTCTGCTAAAAGGCTTCGAAGGACAACATTTTATGTCGGGCCTGGCAAAACACCTACGCAACCTGTTAGTGAGTAAGAACAAAGAGTCGCTTCGATTACTGGATGTTAGTGGAGATGTGAAACAAAAATACATGGAACAGGCAGAAAAAGTGCCAACCAACTTTTTGTTCAAAGGACTGAAAATACTTGCCGAAGCCGAGGGACGATACCGCACATCGAAAGATCAGCGACTAACAGTAGAGCTCACACTCTACCAATTGGGCGTAGCCACCATTGAAAAAAAAAAGACACTAGCGAAGTAAAAGAAGAGCAAAAACGCTACGCTCGTCCAACTGGACAAACAGCAAGGTTTTACAAAGCACCGAAAAAGGTTTCGCTCAAGGAGCAGCTTACTCAAACCGAGGATGCCGAAAACAAAGAACCCGAAACCACCGAAACAACTTCTGAACCGGCTCAATCAGCTCCAGCTACCGACACCGGAAACGAACCGGCACAGCAGCCCGGCACCGAATCCGACTCCGACAACCTACCAGACCAAACCAAACTAGACACCATTTGGCCGCAAATAGTAAAATCGCTCGAAAACGATGGACCGCGCATAAACGCAGCCATACAAATTGCCAATCCAAAATGGATTAATCCTACACACATACAAATAAATATTTCCGCAGAAATACAACAGGAACTGTATCAAAAATTCGAACAAAAAATAATTCATGTATTACGAAACGAACTAAACAACAGAGCACTGGAGTTTGAGTATCAAATTGTAATAAGCGAAGCAGAAACGAATCGCCCACTTACCCAAGCAGAACAGTTCAAAGAAATGAGCGCCAAAAATCCTGCGTTGGAATTGTTGAGAAAAAAATTCGATCTTGATCTGAAAAACTAACCTGTTTAGAAAACTTATTGCTTATAAAATGGTTAAAATGAATGGGTTTAAAATATAATAAGCTCAATAGAAATAAACATATAACAAACGCAATAAGCTATAAACCAAAACACCACAGACTATGCAAAAAATTCACGTAAAGAACCCTGTTGTTGAGATGGATGGCGATGAAATGACCCGAATAATATGGTCATTCATTAAAGACCGCCTTATTTTGCCCTACATCGACTTAGACATTAAATACTTTGACTTAGGCATTGAAAAACGCGATGAAACAAACGATCAAGTTACCATTGACGCGGCAGAGGCTATAAAAAAATACAACGTAGGTATAAAATGTGCTACAATAACTCCCGATGAACAACGAGTAGAAGAGTTCGGACTTAAAGAAATGTGGCGTTCACCTAACGGAACTATTCGCAACATTGTAGGCGGCACAATCTTTCGCGAACCCATCATGATAAAGAACATTCCCAGACTCGTTCCGGGCTGGAAACAATCGATTGTAATCGGTCGTCACGCTCACGCCGACCAGTATAAGGCAACTGACTTTGTAACCAAAGGAAAAGGGAAACTCACCATAACATTTACGCCTGAAGACGGCAGAGAACCCATTTCGCACGAAGTGTACGATTTTCAGGGCGATGGCGTAGCCATGTCGATGTACAACACAGACGAATCAATTTTTGGATTTGCCCGTTCATCGATGAATATGGCTCTAGAAAAAAACTGGCCGCTATACCTAAGTACAAAAAATACCATTCTGAAAAAATACGATGGACGATTTAAAGATATTTTTCAGGAAGTGTATGAAAATGAGTTCAAAACAAAGTTCGAAGAAGCAGGCATATCATACCAACACCGTCTAATTGATGATATGGTGGCAGCAGCCCTAAAGTGGGATGGCGGTTTTGTGTGGGCTTGCAAAAATTACGATGGCGATGTGCAATCAGACACCATCGCTCAAGGTTTCGGATCGCTTGGGCTTATGACATCTGTACTTATGACTCCCGACGGAAAAACACTTGAAGCAGAAGCGGCACACGGAACCGTTACCCGCCATTATCGCATGCACCAGCAAGGTAAACCTACCTCGACAAATCCCATTGCATCTATATTTGCATGGACACGCGGTCTGGAGCATCGTGGAAAACTCGACGAAAACCAGGAACTAATGGATTTTGCCTATGCACTAGAATCAGTTTGCATAGAGGCTGTTGAAGATGGGAAAATGACCAAAGACCTTGCCCTGCTCATCCATCAAGAAAAAATGGCAGAACAGCATTACTTGAATACAGAAGATTTTCTTGCAGAAATAGACAATCGTTTACAAATGAAACTAAAATCATAGAAATAAATAACCTAAAAAACGAAGAATTATGTTAAGTGAAAAAATGCAAAAAGCAATTAACGATCAAATCAATGCAGAAATGTGGTCATCGTACCTATACCTCTCCATGAGTGCATACTTCGAAAATGAAGGCCTAACAGGCTTTGCAAGCTGGATGCGCGTTCAGGCCGAAGAGGAAAACATGCATGCAATGAAATTTTTCGACTACGTTAACGGACGTAGCGGTCGGGTAAAGTTGCAACCAATTGCAGAAGTTCAAACAGAATGGAAAGACACACTCGATGCATTTAAAGATACCTTGGAGCATGAGCAAAAAGTTACCGGAATGATCAATAACTTAATGTCTATTGCTATTGACGAAAAAGATTTCGCAACCCAAAGTTTCCTCAAATGGTTTATAGACGAGCAGGTCGAAGAGGAAGCTACAGTAAATGAAATTCTGGATCAACTGAATCTTGTAAATGCCTCCGGACATGGCCTATTCATGATTGATAAAGACATGAAAGGTCGTTCGTTACCTGCCAGCGGTGCAGAATAATGAACCTAAAAAATAGAAATAAGAAATAAGAAAAAGGAGTTGACAAAAGCATATGCTTATCAACTCCTTTTTTTATTAATTTCCCCCGGGTTATTTAAATCCTGTCTATAAAGTCGGAGTATCCAGTGAATAAGCTCCATTTTCAAGGCTTTCGAAACTCAAAACCGTTGAGTTTACTGGTGTAAATGATACGGTTTTGAGTAAGAGTAACGCAGAAAATGGTGCTTATTGACGGATACTATTTAATCAATATCATTAACATCCAGAACCACATCTTCACGAATTCCTTTTGGAGTTTCTTTTAACGTACAAGCCTGACTATAAGCATCGTGCTGAAAAACAAGTGTCCAATTATTAGCAAATGCTTCAGTCAAAAGTTTTTCCTTTTCATCCAACGTATCCATAGGAAAAACATCGTACGAAGCAATATACACTAATGGTATATTGGCCATTACAGGAATTAAATCGCCGGCAAAAAACACAGTGCCGTTTTCAGTTTGAAGTACAGGCAGCATGAGTCCTTTAGTGTGCCCGTTAAATAAACGTACATGTATTCCGGGGATAATTTCCTTATTTTCGGTAACGAATTCAACATTCCCATATTCCGCCAATGGTATAATATTTTCTTGCGGATATGCCGGTGCTTCTCTTATATTCGGGTTGGTTGCCCACTCCCACTGGTCTGCGCTCACCCATACTTTGGCATTGAGAAACTGCAAACCAATTTGTCCATCGTAATTCTTAGACAACGCACCGCCACAATGATCCCAATGCAAATGCGTTAGCACAACATCAGTAATATCATCGGGAGTATATCCCACATTCTTCAACGATTTCAGTAAAGTATCGTCGCCATGCAAATGATGAAACGACAACCACTTTTCATCTTGTTTATTGCCAATACCTGCATCAATCAACACTTTACGATTACCTGTATCAATCAATAAACTCCGATTGGAAATACTACAAAGATTATCTTCATCGCATGAATATTTCTTTTTCCAAATTTGCTTAGGCACAACGCCAAACATAGCGCCTCCATCGGCCTTAAATTTTCCGGTTTCTATGTTAAATATTTTCACAAGCAATTATTTTATTTGTATATTTTTGATTCTAAGTATTCATGCTCTAATGGAGCCGCTGTGCTTAGAGCTTTCAATCTTTATAGAGGTAAAAAAAGTATGTAACGGTGTTATTCGCACATTTTTTGCCTAAATAAAGAAAACTTACTTTCCAAATTTCATAATAATATGAATCGGAAGGTTAAAAAACCAAAGTTAGTAATAAACACAGTATTTAGTAATGGGGGAACACAAAAATAGGGGTATTGTTTTGGTATTAGCATGCATGCTGATTACCGGAATTGCGAAGGGACAAAATGATTCAAGCGGCTTCCGCTTCTTTTTACCCATCACCATCGAAAATGGCGACACACTTGGGAATGTAACGCTCCGCGATATTGTGATTTACCCACGGCGCGACTTATCGAGAAACACACGAGCAACAAGGCAATATTTACGATTAGTAAAAAAAATTCGCCGGGCTTATCCGTACGCGCAATTGGCCGTACACATTTTGGAAAGCATTTATGATACGTTGCCAAATTTGGATACTAAACGCCAACAAAAACGTTTTCTCAAGGCATTCGACAAGGCATTACGGGAACGCTACATGGATGAATTAAAGAATTTAACTGTTACGGAAGGACGTATTTTGCTAAAACTAATCGATCGTGAAACCGGCTACACGTCGTTCTATTTGGTTGAGGAGTTACGCGGACAGTTATCAGCCATTTTCTGGCAATCGCTGGCGCGCCTGTTTGGAGAAAATTTAAAGACTCAGTACGAGCCTTTGGGTGAGGATCGAATTATCGAAGAGATAGTGGTAAAGATTGAAACCGGGAGGCTTGAACCTTTACCACCATCTAAGAAATAAAAAGTATTATGCTACTCGCAATCGTTCGCCATCGATACTCGAGAGTTTTGTTTTGGCATATTTCAATGTAATACGAATTTTGTCCTTATTCTCTGAAGGCGCATCATACATGGCGTCAATCATAATTTGTTCACAAATAGAACGTAATCCACGAGCCCCCAAATTAAATTCAATAGCTTTGGTCACAATAAAGTCAAAAACCGTATTATCGAACGTTAATTCCATATTATCCATTTTAAACAGTTTTTTATATTGTTTAATAATAGAGTTTTTAGGTTCAGTTAGAATACGTTTAAGCGCCGCCTCATCTAACGGATCAAGATAGGTAAGTACAGGTAAACGTCCAATAATCTCAGGAATTAAGCCATAGCTCTTTAAATCTTGCGGGGCAATATATTGCAACATATTTTCTCGGTCGATTCCAACGGTTTCTTTGGCCGCGTTAAAGCCAACAACGGCAGTGTTAAGTCTATTGGCAATCTTCTTATCTATTCCATCAAAGGCACCGCCGCAGATAAACAAAATATTTTTCGTATTAACAGGAATCATTTTTTGGTCAGGATGCTTCCGTCCTCCCTGTGGAGGAACATTAATAACCGAACCTTCGAGCAACTTAAGCAACCCTTGTTGCACACCTTCGCCCGAAACATCGCGTGTTATCGAAGGATTGTCACCCTTTCTGGCAATTTTATCAATCTCATCAATAAAAACGATACCTCGTTCAGCTGCTTTTACATCGTAATCGGCTGCCTGCAACAAGCGTGTAAGTATACTTTCGATATCCTCCCCTACATAACCTGCTTCGGTAAGTACCGTGGCATCTACAATAGTAAACGGGACATCGAGCATTCTGGCTATTGTACGAGCCATTAATGTTTTTCCTGTGCCCGTTCGCCCAACAAGTGCAATATTCGATTTTTCAATTTCGGTATCATCGTCTATAACTTGCTTCAGACGTTTATAATGATTGTATACAGCTACTGCCAGGAATTTTTTTGCATTACCCTGACCAATTACGTAATCGTCTAGAAATTCTTTAATTTCTTGTGGTTTTTTCAACTTTAATTCGTCGGTTGAAAAGGTACTATGCGATTGAGCTTCCTCATTTACTATGTTATGGGCTTGCCCAATACAAGAGTCGCAGATGTGTCCGCTTATTCCTGCAATCAGTAGATTAACATCTTTTTCTGAGCGGCCGCAAAATGAACATTTATTCATAAGGTTTTAATTTTCATTGGTTTAATTTTTCAATCAATCCGATGGTTGTGTAATTTTTTATTTTGTTTATCCGCATTTATGCATCATAAATTGTATTGATTTTGACTTCGTCGAGCTCCGCATCTTCTTTTGCCCCATTGTCCACCAACTAATGGATTCGGAACAGATAATTGATTTTCAGCAAAATACTAATACAGTGTGCATAAAAACGCATATACTTTTTTTATTTATTGTAAGTTACCAAAAAATCGTACAGAACTAGTTAATTGACAGTCTATTTATTAATAACAATTACCAAATCAGGTATTGTGCCCCATTATTGCTTCTTATATAATTTTGTGCCAAAAAAGGCATTTCAAATATAAAAGACGAATATAACGTCTTATACTTAAAATGCCTCTTTATATTTTCTGTGATAAATATCCTTCCTTTTTGCACGTCTGTCTTCAGACAGGTTACGTGTTCAGGTTAATTAATTAGACCGGATGATATTTATTATTTGCTTTTCGTTCGTGACAAAACTTCGTCAATCATTCCGTATTCTTTAGCTTCTTGAGCTGTCATCCAGAAATCTCTGTCAGAATCTTTTTCTATTTTCTCGTAAGTCTGTCCAGAGTGATCGGCAATAATTTGATAGAGCTCTATGCGCAACTTGACAATTTCCCTTGCAGTAATTTCAATATCGGTAGATTGGCCTTGGGCACCACCCATGGGCTGATGAATCATTACTCTGGAATGCTTCAGTGCCGAGCGTTTCCCTTTGCTTCCGGCAGTAAGTAAAACAGCTCCCATCGATGCCGCCATACCTGTACAAATAGTGGCAACATCGGCAGAAATATATTGCATCGTATCGTAAATACCCAAACCGGCATATACCGATCCGCCAGGTGAATTAAAATAGATTTGAATATCTTTTGAGGGATCTGTAGACTCCAGAAACAATAACTGCGCCTGAATAATATTCGCAACATAATCATCAATCGGAAGTCCTAAAAAGATAATCCGATCCATCATCAGACGTGAAAAAACGTCCATTGTAGCAATGTTTAGTCGACGTTCCTCAATAATAGTTGGGGAAATAAAGTTATTGTAAACTTTATTGTTGTATTGATCAAGAACCGTACTGCTGATTCCCAAATGCCCTTCGGCATATTTTCGAAATTCGTTTTTATTTTCTGCCATAAATTGATTTAATTAAACAAATTTTTGAATTCATCGAAAGAAACTTCTTTTCCCTCTACTTTGATGGAATCTTTGATAAAGTCTAATACTTTATTTTCTGCTAATTTATCAATGATTTTTCGGCGTTCCTCATCTTTCGCGATAATTTCTTTCGCGTAATTTTCAAGTTGTTCGTCTGGCACATGACTCAAACCATATTGCATAAACTGCTGCAATGTCATCTTTTTAGCAAAATCGATAATCTCTTGCTCTTCAATTTTGAACTCATTATCGCCAAATATTTTGTTTGTAATGAGTTGCCACTGCATGTCTTGGCTAAAATTATCGTACTCCTCATCGATTTTCTCGGCAGTCAAGTCTTCGTTTGTAGCCTCTAACCAGCGCTTTAGGAATTCGTCTGGCAAATCGAGTTTTAATTTATCGATAAGTTTGTCCTTTGCATCGAGCAAGAACTTATAGTCACTTTGTGGTTTGAAGTTTTCTTTTATTTCTTCAACAACCTTGCTCCTAAACTCTTCTTCAGAAGTTACTTCACCTTCTCCATAAATAGAATCGAATAGTTCCTGATTAATTTCGGCAGGTACAAATTTATTGATTTCCTGAATGGTGAATCTGAAGTTACCATTAATATTTGCGGCATCTTCTTTAGAGATATCGAGTAGTGATGCTAATTCGGTGTCGTTCGGGTAAGCTTTACGTAAATCGAAATCAATCGCATCATTAAGAATTTTTCCTTCGAACTTGGCTTTAATTTCGTCGTCCTTCATTACTTGTAAGGACATAAGTGCCTCTTCTTTGGCAATTCCGCCTTCCAAAGGATTATTCTCATCGTCGAGTTGAATTAATTCTCCACGTAGTGTTTCATCTTTATCGGCAATGGTTTCAGCAGGCTCGTTTTTACCGCTACGATATGTATAGTTTTTAATGGTTTCCTCAATGAGTTTCTCATCAGGTTTTACTTCGTAATACGGAAGTTTTTCACGCTTCGTTAGTTTCACCTCAAATTCGGCTGCCTGCGCAATATCGAACTTAAATTCAAATGACTTTTGGTTGTTCCAGTCTATTTCCTGATTCTCGCTTTCTTTAGATGGAAGCGGTTCACCAAGTATATTCAGCTCCTCTTTTTTAAGGTAATTGACCAACGATTCAGAGAGAATTTTATTGATTTCGTCAACTAATGCTGCTTTACCATAGAGGCGTTTGATATGCCCCATAGGAACTTTACCAGGACGAAACCCGGGAATTGTAGCTTTTTTTCGATAATCTGCAAGTACTTTATCTACTTGTTCCTGATAATCTTCATTTTCCAGTTTTATCGATATTGTAGCATTCAATTCATCGATTTTGTTGAGCGTAATGTCCATTTAATCAATTCTTAAGTTTCGACTATGTAAATTAAAAAAAACCGCCTTTTATATAAAGGCGGTTTGAATGAAATATTGTGCGGAAGGAGGGACTCGAACCCACACGCCTTGCGGCACTAGATCCTAAGTCTAGCGCGTCTACCAATTCCGCCACATCCGCCGGTTGATTGGAGGTGCAAATGTAATTTTTTTTATTCTATCCACAAAGAAAAAAATAGTTTTTTTCTTTTTTTCTTTGTATTCATCCCATAACCTCAAAAAAATCAGCTGTTTAATAATAATTGCTTACTGCCGATCCAAATGACGAATCCATGAAATTCCAAGGTCTTGATTAACATGAGGAAAATACGGATCAACAATTTCACCATGTCTATTGACAAGCACCATGTGAGGAAGCCCTTCAATTTCCATTTGTTTTCGCAAATCAGTAGTATAGCCCAACCAGTAATGATCAATATTTTCGGTTTGTTGAATTTGATTTATCCACTTAGAGTAATCTCTCAAATTGTCGACAGACAAAGAAATAAACCTAACATTTTTGTGTACTGCGGCTAAACTATCCATTACAGGCATTTGCTTTACACAGGGAACACACCAGGTAGCCCAAAAATCAATTACTGTATATGGCGTAGTGTATTCCAAAACGACTATTTGTCCTTGCTCGCTCCGGGCTGTAATTTTTGGCAGAACCATTCCAATCTTGAGCGCCGAATTTTTATTCTGTTTTTCCAATTCAGTTGCCAACGGTTTTGCAGTATTAGGGAGTAATTGTGCAAGCACTTGAATGGCACTATCGTATTTTAAGCTATTCTTTTCCGGATAGAAATACCGCTGAAGAAACGCCTGTTTGGTTGGTGAATATAATTGTATACGGTCTAGCGTACGCACAATAAACCGAACAAAATCATCGACATAAAGGTCTGCTGTATCGGCAATTTTATATAGAAGACTGTAGGCGCCCGGATAGGCATGTATGGATGGTTTCGAAAACACTTCTATTGGTTGAGATCGCCATTTTCCCTCAGCGAAAGCTTCCACAAGAATCTTATCCAATGATTTCCAATCATCAATATATGGATGGTTCAGACCAGCTGGCCACTGAAACAAGCTGTAGGGCTCTCCAGCAGTAATTTCATTAGTCCACTGCTCGTGCCGTTTAATGGTTTGGTTTAAACTATCTACTTCAATAGTTTTCTGATAAAACCGTACATATGCTTTTTCCCACGATAAAATCATATACTCCGCATATGATTGAGCGTAAATTCCAACCAATTTATTTTCAGGATAAGGCAGATTAAGAATTCCTGTATCAAGTGTAAATACGGTATCGGCTTTCCCTGTCCAATAATCGTACAATTCAACAGTAATGGGTTGGTTACTTTTATTATCAAGCACAACGGTGTTCATTTTTTCCTTTTGTGTACAGGAAAACAGTAGCAAAACCGCTATTATGTAACTGATTAATTTTTTCACTTTTGATGGAAAAAGAACTCTTTCAATTCGTATATATCATCAGCTTTCAGTTTCGATTTAAAATCGAAGAAGTCGTTAATGGCTTTCTGTAATTCTTTTGGTGAAATCCATCCATCCTCGTTTTCATCGAGAGGCACAAACTTAGCAGGAATCTCGTCGTACTCCACTTTTTCTTCATCGGAGCCTCTATAATAGTTATAAATATCTTTTCGTTTAACGGCTTCGGGTTCATATAGCATAGATATAACATGCATATCGAGTATACGAATTCCTTTTTCATTCACTCCAAGTGCATCGATGATTGTCCCATGCTGCTGATCACGATAATCGGGTACGCCATCGCGATCGCTATCCAGGGGACATCCGCGGAAATCTACCTTAATACCGGGTTCGGTATCGGGGCAATAATCGTTGAAGTCGTCTACTCCATCGCCATCCTGATCCTCATTGTCTGTATCAATAAATTTTATGTTCTTGAAGTTTTCTACGGCAATAATTTCTTCGGCCGGGCTAAACATATCAAAACGTAATGATGCATATGTGTAATTGAAAAAATCATTATCCATCACGCTTTCTCCATTACTGTAATTATCGAGATAATCTGTAAATGAAATATGGATGGAGCTACCAAGTCTCAGTGTCATACGGTCTGTAATGGTGACATTGGCTCCAACCTCAATTGGCACTGCCAAACTAAAAAACGAATAATCCTGTCCGGTAGCGTTTCGTGCATCGGTTTCGTATTCATAGTCACGATTGATAACTACTGAAGGCTCATCTGTTCCCTCACTTTGCGTGCGTATGGTACCATCGCTCCAGTAATGGTAAGGATTATCATTCCCGTTAGCATCGGTATAAATAATATCGGTTTTCGGTCTAAACTGTAATGTTTCGATACCAAGCGATATGTAAGGCAAAATGGGACGTTTACGACCAAACGGCCCAATAAAATTGTAAGTGAAATTTAATCCCGAAACAGTTACATCTGTATAGAAATTTTTGTTCGTACTGTTCAGGAGTCGGTCTTCAATATTATCTTCAATAGGATTTGGCGTTGTTTCAGCGGCGTATCCGATTTGTTGACCACCAAATTTACCAAACATGAAGAAAAGATCAAATTCAAAACTTTTCCCGAACGTACGGGAAATAACGGCTTTAGTTCCCCAGTAGCCATTGGCTGGATTAAAAGGGTAGTCTCCTTTGATATCTCCCATAAACGTGAACATTCCCTGTCCTACTCCGATAATGGGTTTGAAAACGGTATTAAACACGTCTTGAGTTTCTTCTTCTTCGAGCAAGAGGGTTTCATAATCCTCATCGAGCTGTGCAAAGGATTGGTTCGCCAAAAGTCCTATAAGCAGAGTAAGTAAACCGAATATTATGGAAGATTTTGTTTTCATTGCTATTTGTACCATTTCTGATTGGCTATCATGAGTGCTTCTTGTACGGTAATTCGTTGACCACTATTATAGGCACAAACAAACGCATCATCGATGGGGGTATTTTGCCAGATCAGGTTGCGATGGTTGCGTGCCTCTTTATAAACGCCGTGTGAGCCAACTGTATATTTGTGCCACCCCTGGTGGATTTCAATTTGCACCTCTTCTCTAAGGGTAAGGCGTTTAAAGTAGTTGTCTTTCACTAGCTTATGCCCAGCTGCAACTTGAACCCGGTATGTAATACCATTTGTAACAGCGATGGCGTAGTTTGTTTCCTGATACGTTTGCCTTTGGTCATCGGTATAATTATCAAAGGTTGATCCGGTTTGTGTGTTACGATCTCTTTCGCTGGTTCCTTCCCGTGTTGTGTTATTGGCGAGACCATCTTGCGTTCCAGTATTTGTTTGTCCTGTACTCCCAAAATTATCAGTATCTCCTAATAAATTGGTGCGTGTATCTTGCTCGTCTGGTATTGGAGTATTATCAACAATAAGATCGTCTTCTGCAAATTCTTCCAAATCCACATTACGTTCAGCAATATCTACAACCTGGTTTCGATCGTTCCGCGTAAAGGTAAACTCACCGCTAATGAGGAATGCCTGGTTTGGGATATTTTCGGTTTGAATGAGTTTATATGTAACAACAAAAAACTCATCTTCAGGCAATTGCATCCACATAAACTTGAGAATTCTGCCATTGTTTGTAAACATGGCATTTTTACTCCTAAGGCTTATTGCTTTGTATCCACGAGGGATTTGCTCTTGAATTTTTCCGAATTTATTGAGCCCCACCTTATTCATAACCAAAAGGTTAACAACAATCTCGTCATTCTCGTTTAAGTATGGTTTCTGTCTGATGCAGTCGACCTCTTTCATGCGAACACCCTGAAACTTATAGGTATTAGCAGCGGTCAAGTCTTCTACACTTTCAGAACCTTCTACGGTGAGCGTATGAACAGGCAACTCCTCTATTGTGGGACTATTATCTTTAACGTATGAAAAGCTGGATGGAATTTCAAAATCTCCTGAAGCCGTCGGAGCAACTATAACATCAAACGAAATGGTAAATCGATCATCGTAAGGTAGCTGGATCCAGTTTATTCGAACTTTTTCATTTTCAAAACTAAAAGCGCCGCCGTTGGCATCTTTCACTTCCGCCTGAAAACCGTTGGGGAGTTGCATCTGGTAGCGGCCAAACTCGCCAATATTACTTTTGTCGACAGTAACGGATACGGTAAACCTATCTCCGGCTTGTACATTTTCGGGGATATTCGTAGTTACTGATACGCTTCCGAAGATGGTTGTTAATATCAGTATAATCAGAAAGTTAAAGGCTAATGCTAGCGATTTTAACATAAAATGGGTATTTTAGTCTCCAATAGGCAATAATAGGCAATAAATCAGTAATTTTAAAAAAAATACACAAAAAAGTGCGCTTTTATTGACAAACAGCATGTTTTTCTATGTTTATTGAGCAATTTATCCTGGAACAGGTTAGTTTCAATAGCTAAATGCTTTGTATAACAACAAAATGGAATCATGTGCTTAAAACGCATGATTCTTATTGTTACCTGAAATTTCTAACAAGTGAATTTATCGTGAGGCAATTGTTTCGATCTCTACCAGAGCGTCTTTGGGCAGGTTAGCTACCTCATAGGCAGCTCGTGCAGGTGGTTCATTTTCAAAGAATTGCGCATAGACTTCGTTCATTGCACCAAAATCTGAAATATTTTTTAATAAAACCGTTGCTTTAACAACATCTTTTAATGTTAGGCCGGCTTCCTTGAGTATAGCTTTAGTGTTTTCCAGCGACTGTTTAGTTTGCTCTCTGATGTTCCCTGACATTTGCCCACTTTCCGGATTGATGGGAAGTTGTCCGGAAATAAAAATGATTCCATTTGCTTCTGTGGCTTGGCTATATGGGCCAATGGCAGCGGGAGCTTGATCTGTTGCGATTATCTTTTTCATATTACAAAAAATTATATTTATTCAACAAATTGTTAGACGAGTAACGTTCCCACAAATGTAGTAATTTTTTGTGGTTATTCGTTATTGCAACGTTTTCGCTGTACTCGTCATGAAATGGGTTACAATAAAAACCGACGAGAACTATCAGGGGTGCGGCAAATCTAAACATCCGGAATTAATTTAAGTATTCATTTTATATACAATACTAACGCGTGACCAAAAGAAACCGTAATGCCCCATACAAAGTAAGTTCTATATTGTTAAACCTGCACCCCAACTAAAAGAATATCATCGATTTGTTGGTTTTTCCCTTTCCAATCGATAATTGATTTTTGGATAATCTTCTTTTGTTCTTCCATATCGTACATTTGGGCGTCGAAAAGTACCTGTTTCAAACGTTTTGTAAGAAATTTCTTGTTTTTTTGTCCACCAAACTGGTCAACAATACCATCAGAGAATATGTAGAAGGAATCCCCTTCATTTATTTTGTACGTATACTCATTAAAAGCGGCCATTGTATTTCCGGAAATTGCACTGGTGATAGGTACTTTATCACCTTTCTGCTCAATGAATTTTCCCTTTTGAAACAGGAACAACGGACGAAGTGACCCGGCGTAAGTTAGTGTTTCAGAAGCTTTATCAACCACTGCGAGCGCCACATCCATACCATCGTTTGTTTGAGAATCGATAGCACTATTTTTTAACGAAATTTTCAATTTTCGATTCAACTGTTTTAAAATCTCAGCCGGCCTTGTTTCATTATTCTGAATAATGATATTATTGAGCAAATAAGTGCCAATGATAGACATAAATGCTCCTGGAACTCCATGCCCGGTACAATCGACAACTACACAAATGTATTTATCTTCGATACGATGAAACCAATAAAAGTCGCCACTAACAATATCGCGCGGCATAAAAAGCACGAAGCTTTCGGGGAAAAACCGGGAAATACTTTTTGAAGCCGGTAGTATGGCGGACTGAATACGCTTGGCATAATTCAAGCTATCGGTAATTTCGCGCTGCTGAAGTTCAACCTCTTTTCGTCGCACAATAGCAAGGTTCTTCTGCATTTCAAAATCGCGCTGCTGGGTAATAATTTCTTGTTCGTAATTTTTCAGTCGGGTAATTTCGGTATCGATAGCTACAATATTTTTAAGCACATTATTTTCTATAACCGGTGTCAATGTGGTTTGAAACCAACGGGTTTGTCCATTAACAACAACCTGAGCTTCATATGTAATAGCTTCACGCGTATTAATAACCCGCGCAACAACCTCTTTAATTTTTTCATAAGAGCTTATATCGCAAATCTTTGTTTGATCGTTTGACTCCTTATATTCTCTGAGCGGTTTCCCGAGTTGGCTTGAGAATGAAGTATTAAACCAAATTAAAATTCCGTTGGGATCGAATATATAAATAACATTTTGTGTGTTAGAAACAGCTAAATTGAGAATTTCTAATTCAACATTCTGATCCTGAAGTATTTCTTTTTGTGTTTCCAGCTCCTCTTTTTGCGCCTGCAACTCTTCTTTCTGGTACTCTAGCTGTTCGGTTTGTACCGTTAGTTCCTCATTTTGTTGATTTATTTCGGCTGTATTTCCCTCTATCATCTCGCCCAGGCTCTCATTAAATGAATGTAACCGCTGGCGCAAAGCCTGGAAACGATTGACAGCTCCCATCAACAAAATTCCAATATGGGCTAAAAAACTAAATTTGAAAACATATTGGGTGAAAAAGGAGTTCTCGAGCCACCCAATTTTATGAATCGCATCGATTGTAAAGCCGAAGAATAAGAAGATGGTGGAGACAATTATGGGAAAAATTGTACTCTTTTTTAAGTTTTCCCGAGTAATTATGGGGAAAATTATGAATGCCAGCCACACAAGTGTATATAATACTGTTAGCCCAAAACTAATGTTATAAGGAAATAGGTTGGAAATAATAATTAACATCACAATTGCCGATGACAAGTGCAATACTTTGGTTTTCGTGCGATTTACAAAAACAATTTCAAGCTCTTTAAAGTACTTAATCATGAATAAGTCGAATAGCACTACCAATAATGGGATAATCATCAGCACCAAGCGCAATTGAAAGCCAGTGTCAATTCCTAATCCAAGCTTAATAAAAAACCCATCGCGCAAGCTAAAATAGAGCAATGTAAAAAACAAATAGATTAAAATAATTCGCGATAAGCGCTCTTTGGACACGACATTTAATAACAGGATAAGTAAAAGTAAAAAAAGAAGAATCCCATAAAAGCTACCAACCCAAAACGTTTCAACGTGTTCACTTTTCGCACCGACTTTGTTTTCGTAAAAAGAAACAGGGATAATTCCGGGCGTATAATTACTGTTCACGTGAAGTAAAAAAAGTGATTCGGTGTCGGATTGTACTCTGACATTATATTTATACGATCGGGTACTGAAACCCGGTGGCAATTCAGCAATTTTACTATGGTTAACTTCGTAAAAATGAATTTCATTTAACAAATAATAGTCGACAATTAATTTACCATACAATGATTCTGCCCCGGCATTTTTTACGCTTACAACAATCCAATATTCTTTATTGGTAAGGCCAAAATTCAAATTAGTATTTGAAATCTCTTTAAACTTCGCAGGAAAAAGTCTTTGCACATCTTGTGGCAAATAAATGTGCATGCTATCTGTAAACAAATAGTAATGAACCTCTGTCTGAGAACCGACTGCTGTAAACGACAGCAGGAATGTAAAGAAAGCAAAAAATGAAATTTTTAACTGGGTCATATTTTTGACGTTGTACGTGCAAATGCAAGAGCAAATTTATAAAACTTTTACTCACTTTGGCTTTTATATCTAACTATTATGTACGAGTATTTATTTGAAATATATCAGCTACTTTCCTGACTTACGTCATTAATAAGATAGTTTTGGATTCATATTCAATGGTCGCAAACAATATTTTCCCATATAAATTCAAAAATGGGAAAGGGCTTATTAGATAGTTGTTTTTATGGGCAAATTAAATATACATAAGGTTAACTTATAGTAATAAAACACAGAAAAGCACTATTTAAAAACACGAAAGGCATTGAAACCGCAATCTCAATGCCTTTCTTATTTTGCTATATCTAAAAACTATTATTTCTTAAAGTTTTTGACTCCATCTTTCAGGAATTTCACAAATGCGTCGGCATCTAAGCTATAAGCTCTTGGTTTAACCAATGGATTTTCATTATGATCGAGCAGAACGTAGTACGGCTGTGCATTAACGTTATATCTTGTGATTTGAAAATCGGCATATTTTTTACCCAGCGTATTTTTCAATTTTCCGTCGTATTCACTGGTAAACCAATCCTCTTCTGCGAGTTTCTTTTTATCATCGACATATAATGCGATAATAACATATTCGTCACGTAATAGTTTTAGTACGCGAGGATCGGACCATACATTGGCTTCCATTTGGCGACAGTTTACGCATCCGTGGCCGGTAAAGTCGATAAAAACAGGTTTATCCTGTGCTTTGGCGCATGCCATTCCCTGTTCATAATCGAAGTATCCGTCAAGGCCGTGTGGCAAATCTAAAAAGTCGCTATACTTAGGTTCTTCGCAAGCAGAATTTTGATCAGTCATACTAAAGCCTGAAGTATTTGTGCTAGAAGCAGCATAAAGTTTAACGTTATTTCTTGTAATTTCATCAATATTAAAATCATGTGTTTTCATTGGCGGAAGGTATCCTGAAAGCGCTTTAAGGGGTGCTCCCCACATACCGGGTATCATGTATACAACAAATGAAAATGTGACTATTACCATCAAAAGTCTTGGAACACTCAAAAATTTCACGTCGGAGTCGTGTGCAAATTTGATTTTTCCCATTAAGTATAGTCCCATTAAGGAGAATATTACGATCCATAGAGCGATATAGATCTCTCTGTCGAGTAATCCCCAGTGGTAGGTCATATCGGCAACCGACAGAAATTTTAAACCCAGTGCTAATTCAAGAAAACCTAGAATTACCTTCACTGAATTGAGCCATCCACCACTTTTAGGAAGGTTTCTTAGCATATTTGGAAAGAAGGCGAAAAATCCAAAAGGTAATGCAAAGGCTAATGCAAAACCAAGCATACCTATGATTGGTTTTAATATTTCTCCACCGGCCGATTCAACTAATATGGCTCCTACAATAGGTGCGGTGCACGAGAACGATACAAGTACAAGTGTGAGCGCCATGAAGAAGGCACCTCCCACTCCACCACGATCGGCTTGTTTGTCTGATTTATTTACCATCCAGCTAGGCAAGGTTAGTTCGAACATTCCAAAGAAGGAAGCGGCAAAGAACCAGAAAATTAAGAAAAACAAAACATTGGGGATCCAGTGTGTACTCAGCCAGTTAGCAAATGAAGGCCCAAGTGTTACGGCCACTACAGTTCCTATAATCGTATAAATTCCAATAATTGACAAAGCAAAAACAAGTGCTTGGAATTTTGCTCTCGCGCGATTATCTCCTGCACTCATAAAAAAGCTCACGGTCATCGGTATCATTGGGAACACACATGGTGTTAAGATGGCAAGCAAACCTCCAACAAATGCAAGGAAAAAGAAACTTAAGAGGAAGGTTTTATCTGTAGAGCTTTCACCGCCATCGGCACTAGCAATAGTTTGGGGGGATTCTTGAAAAACAAACGTATGTGTTTCTTCAGATGGAGGAAGGCACTGCTCAACGTCGCAGGCCATGAATTCAAGCCCCGAAAAATCGTGTTTCTCGATCAACTCTGCATGATGGCGTGAGTTTTCGGTGAGGATTAGAAGTCTATTTTTCTCTCTCATCTTCTTTTGTCACCACAGGGTGAAAGGGTCTCTCATTGACGACAAGCTGGAACACATCAGGGCGGGCATAGTGACCCGCAACATCAAAATCGAACTTACCCCGGGCTATCTCGGCTA
>JAQICA010000201.1 GCA_027858775.1 Salinivirgaceae bacterium
GTTACGGTAAAATTAACGGCATAAGTGTCAGCGGCAGCTACAAGTTCTGATAATTTCACCTGTACGGCATTGTGAATTTCACGGTCGTTTACATCATCGCTCATATTATTAACAAATGCCACTAAATAAAGCTCATCAGCATTCCATGTACCATCAATTGTAAATGTGTAATTTTTATTGAATGTACCCTGAGCAGTAGTTTCTGTTTCGATAGGATCACCTAAACGATCAGAAATTGCACCTCGTACAGAAAAACGGTGCACCCAACTACCAGTGGCTCCCTGTTGGTTTTCAGCTGTAATATGATCCTCAGTAATCCAAAGCGAAACACCTAAATCCCGTGTAAAATCGTTCAAAAACTCACCACTTACTTGCAGTGATAGTTCGCCATCGGCATTGGTTCCGTTAACATTAACAGTAAGGAATGCGGGTTGTGATGTGCGTTCATCGATATAGCTTGTTCCGTAAGTACTTCCATCCCAGAAAACCGGACCCGGATCGGCGGTTCCATCCTGATCGTTATCTTCGCCATTATAGTAACGATCAACCATTCCGGCAGGAGCATAAGTAGATCCACCGTCATTAAAAAACTCTAAATGATCTTCGCTCACTGGTATAGTTAACCAATCGGTATAATAGCCAGAATGGTGTGCCATCATAATAAAGTTTGGATTCTCATCCAAATGCTGCTCAAGAATAGTTAATACAGGTGGGCAGTTTGGACACATCTCTGTTGTAAACTGCTCAAGTACAACAACTTTTTGCTCTTGCTGTGTTGTAATCAAAATACTTTTCGATAATGTATTATTTTCAGTGTTTGCATCCTGATCGGTATTTACATTCTGAATGGTAACTGTAATCTGATATGAAGCTTCATCGGCAAATTCGTATGGAACATCGTGCGTAAAAGAATGCTCTTCTCCCGAAGCGATTTGCACACCACTTACGGAATATACAGCCGATTCCTCGCCACCATCAATACCAATACTATATACCACATCATACGAAGTAATATCATCGGCACCAACATTTAGAATGCGACCTGAAATATCAATATTGCCGGGCTGTGCATAATCAGGTGTAGTAATAGCATCGAGTTTTGCATCTACTGCAGCGCAACCGCCACCAATACCGAACCATGTAACACCGCCGATAGTATTTCCGGGGGTTTGGCCACCAGCTACAGTTACTCCATTATAAATAAGTTCAATCCATCCGCTATCGTCGAATCCTGAAAATTCAAATGTATAGCAATCGTTATCCAAAATACAAACCTGAAAAACTTAGTTTATGTCCCACTGATAGTCTGTAAAAGAAGCAACCACATCGCCGGCAGAATTTGTAAGCGTCCAGGTTTGATCTCCGGCAGCGTCAGAAAGCGCACTTACAATCAGTGTACCATCGGTGCTTCTCACCTCATGCTCAAGCGTATTATTTGTCAAATCCACGTCATCGGCTATAGCCACTTCATAAGTTATAGTGTAATAATCAAGGGCAGATAAATCAGCAGTTTGTGTAAAGGTGTAATCTGTGGTTGCACCGGCAGCCAGAACATCATCGAAAGTTTCCGTAACCGTTTCCGTTCCGCCTTCGCCTTCAATGGTGTAAGAAATATCAAAACCGGTAGCATCTACTCCGCCGACATTGGCGAGCGTAATAGTAACTTCTTCGGCATTAGAAAGAGCACAAGAGGCTGCATTAGTAGGAGAAGCAACTCCAGTAACTCCGAGATTTACTTCAATACTGCTGTACACCGAAATATCGTCAAGGTTCAATTGAAACATATCTGTACAATCAAAATGCACAAATGCGATATAAATAGTTTCGCCTACAAAGTCCCCTAGTGAAACCGTGCGATTAAACATTCCGGTTCCGGGAAGCGTTTCTTCAAAAATATTTTCGGTAAACGAAGCTACCTGATTGTCGGTTGTAGAAACCATTACCTTATAATGCTCCGATGTCCAACCCTGATCTTGTGCCCAGGTAGTAAAATCGATAAAAGGAGCACCTTCGACAGCTGACAAATCAATTGCCGGCGTTACAGCCCAATTATTTGGGGTAAGAGCACCACCGGTCGAACTCCATGAGGCAGATGTAAGACAGGCAATACCATCATAAGTTGCGGTAAACCAGTCTTGACCATCACCATCCTGGTCGTAGAGCGTCCAGTCGCTAATGTTTGCATCGTCAAAGTTTTCTTCCCAAACAATGGCTTTTGCAGTGTGAGATACAGATTGTTTCTCAATTTTCGGAACAGGCATGTAATTATAGCCGTTTTCCCCGTACTTTTGATGATTAGTGTTTTGCGCCAGCGCTAACACGGCTAAAAACACTCCGATTGTTAAAAGAGTAAGTTTTTTCATAGTTAAAATTAGTTTAAAGTACTTATATAGAATGCATAATGCATTTCCTATTTGTCTCACTAAAAAAAAACAATTACAACATACCTCATCTCAATTAAGAGAAAAAATTAACAAATTAAATCACACATACTGACTTCTCGAACTCATAGCATTTAGTGAAGGTCTAACGGATGTAATTTCCTACCAAATATAAAATGGATTTCCATAATATCAAAATAAAAGATATGAATATACCAGAACCACAACCAAAAGGCTCTTTCGACAAGCAAATCCCAAAAAAACGGCTCGTTAAAAACAACGATCAGCAAAAAAGGCCATCGGAAATCCGATGGCCTTTTACTATTTCTAAATCGATTTTGGTTATCGAATTATGATGCTTTCAGTAGCAACTTTCTCATCATTTTTTACCGATACTACGTACATACCGGATGAAAGGTCGCTCAAATCAACACTTGAATTAGTATCAATAGTCTCTTCGTATACTACCTGACCTACATTATTCAGAACCTGAACAGTGTACACACCATCTACAGTTACCTTGAAAACTCCGTTTGATGGGTTCGGGTAAACTTGCAGTTGGGCTTTGGTAAGCATGGTTGCACCAGTAAGGCTTACAGGAATATCAATATCCGCGCCTTCAACAACAACAACCTCTTGATAATCAGGAAAACCTTCTTTTACAATGGTGTAGCTATAAAAACCGTTTACTACTTCAATAGTAGCAAAACCATCTACGTCGGTTGTAAGGTCACTACCGGCAACTGTAATAGTAGCACCTTCTACAGCTTCGCCATTGGCAGTAACAGTATAGTTTAATGCATAGCGAGCCAATACAACATCTTCACTAACATCAGCACCATCTACTACAACCGAATCTTCTACGGTTGAATATCCTTCGATTTGAGCCGTATAGTTCCAGGTTCCTTCAGGAATATATACTGTAGCAAGGCCGCTTGCATCTGTGGTTAGTTCTTTATCCCAAATATTTATTGTGGCACCCTCATGTGGATTTTCACCATCGGTTACAGTAAAATTAAGGGTGTAGAATTCAATGGGAGCCCCTACCGAGTAAGTTGATTGAGAAATCTGCTTTGTTGCATTTTTTTGAATGAATGCAACCACAGATAAATCCGTATATTCTTCAACGTTTGTTCCCGACAAGTCAGCTGTAAACTCTAAAGATTCTAGCTCTCCATCAACAAAATCGACCTGTGTACCATTTGCACCGGGAACCATTTTCATAGTAACATGCTGAAACTCGGTTTCTCCATTTGTAGATGCATTGTCATACGTTTCATTCTCAATTACTACTGCATGTACGGTATATCCTCCATCAGTAACATAGGGAGTGATATCAATATTAAGTGAAATTGATTGGCCTGCAACATCAACAGCATGTGTAGCATCCATTTCGAAATAAGCCGACTTGGCTGCTTCTGCGTCAAGGTTGGCCTGTAAGCTGGCTGTTGTAGAAAGTGTTACTGTACTTCCATTGAGGAATACAGAAGGTACAGCACCAACGCCATAATAGCTAACCCGAGTACCAACTTCTTCTGTGTAATAAGGGTCTCCGGCACCAGGCCAGTTTACCTGGTAACGAATAACAGTACCAACCGCTGTGTTATCTTCAATAAATTGCGGTGTGAAAACGGTACTGTTAATAGTAGCACAGGGAGGACAAGATGACGCGGTAAAGTGCTCGAAAAGAGGCATAAAGGCTGTTGATCCCGATGCAATAACAACATTTTTTGTTACACTATTATTAGCCGCATTTTCATCTTCGCCACCATTTATGTTTGAAATGGAAACGGTAATATCATAGTTTCCGACTTCGGCAACTCACAGTTCCGGAAAAGCAAATTCGTATGTGCCCCATGCGGCAATAGCTACATCTGCTATATTCAATGTAGTTTCTTCGCCACCGGCAACACTATAACTAACATCGAACGATGTAATTTCAGTTGCTCCCAAGTTTTGAACGGCTCCTGCGATCTCGTGCTCGGTTTCAGTTGTAATGCCACCAAGTTCCAAAGTTTTAACAGACAAATCTAAACCAGCTGTTTCAGATACAATTGCACGGATATTCCAATTACCAGTCAAGGTACTAGCCAGGTCGTTCAAATGCGCCCAAGTTCCATCATAAATCCAGTTACCATTGCCATTTGCTGCAACAGGCCCGGCATCGCAACCAGCAGGAAACCCTGCAGTTGCTTCCATGTAATACCCAATATAGAAATCTTGAGTACTACTAATCGGCATAGGATTAGTTAAATCGATAGCATTCCAACCTACAACAGGAGTAAACTCCTGTGTGTAGATTGCACCCGAAGTTTGATCGTGATGAATTTCGAGCTGCGCAGAAGCCAAATTATCAGGTTGTGGAATGTAAACTTTTAATTGACTAACAACCATTCCATCATACGCCGCGATACTCTCTGTGGGCCAATATGAATAAACTCCAAAATTTCCCGGTCCGTCAAAACCGATACTACTAGCATTAGCAGCATCATAATGTAAAGAGTCAACGACAGCTTTATTATTATCCTGACTAAAGTTTGAATACACAGTACTCGATTTTTCAGCCTTAAAAATACTTTGCTGCTGTGCCATAGTGCCAACAGAAAAGGCTACAAAAAAAATTGCTAAAAATACACTTCTCATAGTTGAAATTGTTTAATGAAAATTTAATTAATAAAATATAATACAGACTTGTATCATCGTGTTTTTGTTTGGTTTGCGAAATTAAGACCCGAAACGATTAAATGAGATTCAAAATCCAATGAAAAACTTCACAACATGCTGTATACTAGTGTATCATCAAGTATTTTCGTGCTTTTAAAAAGCACACTCAGAAGTTTTCCGATAGAATAGTTCTCATAGCTTTTCTAAATCGATTTAACGGGTATTAAACGACCAAATATACCATTCAATTTCATAGGCACAAAAAAAAGCGACAAAAATGTCGCTTTTTTATGATTAGATTATTTGAGTTCGTTACAGATAAGACATTTACTGCAACCATATTATTCTTCTCCTGCTTAGCGGGTTTTATTCGTAAACGCTGCACCGGTATCATGTCAAGCATAATCTGTCGGGCCAATTATTGATCTTTTCATTTTTATCTACGTTAAAAAATATTTACAGAACGCTGCTATGCGCGCATTTTTTGCCTTGCTAAAAATGAAAACTTCTTCAACTTACCCGAAATATCAAACTTGACATGACACTAGCCTTTTTGATAGTGTTTTTGCAAGCTTTTCTGAAATACAGCTTTATTAACTTCGTTAATTTCTTTAATTAATGCTTTAATAGCAATGCGGCGCTTTTTTATTTCCTGGTCTGAGAGATATTGCTCATCGCGAAATACAATTTTTTGAATATTATATCCTTTTTCATCGAGCGACATGGCCACAGCAGCATTAAAATCGTCGAGAATAATAACCGAAGGCAATTGATTTACGGAGTACCTGCTCATGGATTTCAGCACTCGATTCTTAATGTAGCGAATTTGCACCTCGCCTAAATAGTTAGAAGCGAGCAATATTTTTATCAGGTCAATTTTCGCCAATGTCTCATAATCGTTTCCCCTACGAAGCTCCTCATAATCTTTGTCTTTCGTGTCGAGAAATAAATCGATAAATTCCTGTGGAACCGTCTGCATATCCTGCAACTGATCGTTTTTAAGTTTCTTTTTATACTCTTTTCTGGCGTACTTCTGACGAACCGGAACATAATACTCCCACTTTCGCGTTCGTTTGAACGATTCTGTCATGGGTTTTGGCTTCCAATCACTTTCGGGACGTTTAAGAAGTGGCGCATCCACTTTTAACTCGCCTGTTTCCAGCGCGTAGAGCAAACAATTAATAAAGTGAACGTATTCACCACCAATTGAGTAGTGAATAGCCGACCACAGGGTTTTGTGCGATGCTTTGACCTCGTCGCTTAGTGTGTCGACATCTGAAATACTTCTGCTTTTCAACTGATCGATAAAACTCTTTTCCAGCCCTACAGGATAATAAACCAGTTCATCGCGGTTATTCTTTGAAAACGTAGCCGTGTGGTGCAATTCTTCCACATCGTACACATGGCTCGAATCGTTAGAGAGTTTCATTTCCACTGTAAACTCATTTCCCCACGTCATTTCCTCAATTTCGGGGAACGGTTTTTCAGTTTGAGCAAAAAGACCTATCTGCAAAAAAACAACAATAAATAAAACTAATACCCTGAACATAAACACCTTATTTTTTCATTAATCAAAGCCTCAAGATAGGAACATATTTTAAATTATGGGTTACCTATGGATTACTTTTTCCAGAAAATGGGCTGACCACAACTCAAAAGAACCACATAACCAAAACCTTTGGCTGAGCACCCAGAATAAAAAACGACTCTTTAAAAAGACACGAAATTCATGACGGCTATTTTAATAACCAAACAAAAGTGGTATCAGGCTGTTTGGTTTTTAGAGAAGAAACACGAATAATAAAGAACACATAAAAATAACATCGATTTAAAGATTTAGTAGTCAATTGTTTTATTTTTCGGAATAAAAACAGTATTTTGGACTGGCATATCTGAATTAAAAAACTTGCGTTATGGTCTATGGTATTACGGGGAACATTTCAAAAAACAACTTCGAATCGATTTTGGTGCATGGTCTCAATCCTCCCGCTTTATATGTTAATAAAGACATGGTAATTAGTGAATACAATAAACCTTTTTGCCAACTGCTCAGTCTCCAGCCCATCTCCATCCGAAAAGTAAATTTCAACAAGCTGGAAACGGACAACACCGTACTGCATACAATCAGAGAGACCATAAAAACGATGTTAGCAGGTCTGAGTATAGAGGAATCGAAAACCATAGAACAGGCCAAACAAATTTTGAACATTTCATTCCAAAGTCAATTCGACACACACGGAAACATAAAAGGAATACTCGTATTAATAAGGCCACATTTAAAAGACGCAACACAAGATAGCGATGCGGTAATCCTGAACAAAGAACAAACATTTGGAATAGGAATAATCACAAGCGACGGCATACTTAAATACGCAAATAACACATTAACCGATGTACTGACCACTAATGGTGACACCATTGTAAACAAGCCTATTAACGAAGTTTTTAAGGCTGCCGATTATGACAACGAACTGGAATATCTTGAACAGGCGAAAAAAAGCAAAGAACCCATTGAATTTGAGACCCAAAAAAACGGACGCTACTTTCAAACCATATTCATTCCGGACACAACTCATAATTCAATTAAAATAGTCACCAAAGAATTAACAAACGAAGTTATTGCCAAAAAAAGCCTAAAACTCAGTGAATTGCGCTATCGATCACTATTTGAATGGGCTGCCGATGGAATTTTGATTGGAAACCCCGAAGGGGTAATAATAAATTGCAACGAAAGTATCTGCCACATTACGGGATACGAACGTAACGAAATTATCGGTTCAAATATAAATAAACTCTTCCCTCCCGCTGAATTAAAAAACAAACCATTCGACTATGCCGCCATTCAGGCAGGCAAAACACTTCTGAACCAACGTAAACTGCGAAAAAAAGACGGTTCAATTATTAAAATAGAAATGAACACCCGAAAAGTGACCGACGGTCGTTTGCAAACATACATTAGAGATATCACCGAACGAATTGTAGCCCAGGAACGCATTAAAGAACAAAACGAAGAACTAATACAAGCAGAAGAAGAACTCAAAGCAACAAATAACGAACTTTTAATGCTTACCGAAAAACTTATAAAGCAACGAGAAGAACTCAAGGAGGCAAAGGAAAAAGCTGAAGAGAGCGACCGGTTGAAATCGACATTTCTGGCCAATATGAGCCATGAAATTCGCACACCATTGAACGGAATAATTGGATTCTCGCAAATGCTAAAAAGAGGCAACTACGCACAAGATAAACAACGACGATTTCTGGGTATTATTCATTCGCTCACAAAACACCTGCTTCAAATCATTAACGATATTGTTGATATATCGAAAATTGAAGCCAACCAGCTTTCAATTTATGAGGAAACGTTTTATCTAACAGACTTAATGCATGAAATTTACAACACATTTGCAGAAGAAATTCAAAATCAGGAAAAACACGAACTAAAACTTGCAATAAACACGAACATACACCGGAAAGACTCTGTAATTTTTACGGATAACATCAGGCTACGACAGATACTAACAAACCTGGTGAGCAATTCAGTGAAATTCACAAAAAAAGGAAATATTGAAATTGGTTACCACCGAAAAGACGATAAATATATTTTCCATGTAAAAGACTCCGGGATAGGCATTTCGAAAGAAAAACAAAATGAAATATTTAACCGTTTCAGGCAGGTTAACGAGGCCATGACCCGCAAATTTGAGGGCACCGGACTCGGATTATCAATCAGTAAAAGTTTAACAGAAAAACTTGGCGGAAAAATATGGGTTGAATCCAAACCCGGCAGTGGTTCAACATTCTATGTTGAAATACCTGTTGGAAAAACCAATAAAGCAAGAACAGGCAACATCGTGGAAATAGACATAGCCTACAATTGGGCAAACAAAACAATTTTAGTAGTTGAAGACGAAGAGGCCAACCAACTATTTTTGAAAGAACTTCTCGAACCAACAAATGTTAATTTTGTTTTAGCCGGAACAGGTACAGAGGCACTGGATATATGGAAAAACGAAACAAAACCCGATGTAATATTATTGGATATTCGCTTACCCGATATGCTGGGACTGGAGGTGGCCAAAACAATTCGGAAAACAAACAAATCCATTCCAATTATTGCCCAAACAGCATACGCCATGGGCGACGACAGAGAAGCATCGCTAAAAGCAGGCTGCAATAATTACGTATCGAAACCCATCGATATTAGTTTACTCATGTCGATGATTAATGACTACTTATATCACAACCATTAAAACCAACAAACAACTGAAACAATGAAACCAACCGTACACACAAAATACCATGGACATTTACGTACCGAAGCAGAACATGTGCGATCAGGAAATAAAATCATAACCGATGCTCCCGTCGATAACCGCGGTAAGGGCGAATATTTTTCACCTACCGACATGCTTGCCACATCGCTTACCAGTTGCATTTTTACCATAATGGGAATTAAAGCAGCGGATTCCGGCTTTAGTATAGAAGGAGCCACAGCCAACACATGGAAAATTATGAGTGAAAACCCGCGCCGTGTGGCAGAGGTAAAGGTCGAGTTTGATTTTTCGATGTGCAACCTAAACGAAAAGCAACAAAAAATATTAAGCGCATTGGTAAAGGTTTCTCCGGTGCCGTTAAGTGTTCATGCCGACCTAAAGCAAACGGTTTCGCTGAAGTTTTAAAAAATAAAAGAACGGCTGCTAATTAAAGCGGCCGTTCTTTTATTTCGTTATTACTAAATGTGTACAGAATTCATTATGCCATTGCAGCACTTTCGCAAGGCATTTTGCGGTCTACTTTTTTAATCATTCCTTGTAAAGCTTTGCCCGGCCCTACTTCTGTAAAAGATTCAGCTCCGTCTTTGATCATGTTTTGCACGATTTGCGTCCACTTAACAGGGGCGGTTAGCTGCTTTTTCAAATTCGCTTTAATAGTTTCCGGATCGGTTTCCGCTTTTGCCGAAACATTCTGATATATGGGACAAACCGGCTTATTAACAACCGTTTCATTAATTGCAGTCTCCAGCTCTACACGAGCAGGCTCCATCAATGGTGAGTGGAAGGCACCTCCAACGGGCAATTTCATTGCGCGTTTGGCTCCGGCTTCTTTCAAGGTTTCGCAAGCCTGATCGATTCCGGCTACTGAGCCCGAAATTACAAGCTGCCCGACGGTATTATAATTGGCAGGTATAACAACTTCACTAATGGCCTGACATGCTTTTTCCACGGTTTCGTCATCGAGGCCGATAATTGCGGCCATGGTTCCGGGTTCTTTTTCACACGCTTTTTGCATGGCCATGGCGCGTTTTGCTACGAGCTTTAGTCCATCTTCGAAAGAGAGTGCTCCGGCAGCTACAAGAGCAGAAAACTCGCCCAATGAGTGGCCGGCAACCATTTCAGGTTTAAAATCGGTGCCCAACACATGAGCCAAAATAGTGGAGTGTAAAAATATTGCCGGTTGTGTAACTTTCGTTTGTTTCAAATCTTCGTCGGTGCCTTCAAACATAAGGTCGGTAATACGAAACCCCAGAATCTCATTTGCTTTTTCGAACATCGCCTTTGCTTCCGGATTGTTGTCGTACATATCTTTCCCCATACCTACAAATTGTGCTCCCTGTCCGGGAAATACGTATGCTTTCATAGTATTGTATATTTTAGTTAAAAACAGACACAAAGGTATAACTTTTTGCCCCTTCGATACAAAAAACTTGCACGATTCAAACAATAAAGTTATTTTTGATAGTTAGTAAAAACGTGATGGGCAAGGCCTTAGGCAAAATGATTCATTCTTCATATAACGGTTAGACAATACTTTTATAATAAATCACTATAAAACAATACATTATGAAAAAGATAATTCTTTTTGTTTTAGCTATTAGTGCATCGGCAACTATACATGCACAATTATTCTCTATTGGAGGAGTAGATATTGGCTATCTGTACTTAGGTCCTAAATTAGGGATGCACGGGGCGTGGGTGTCAAACACACAATCAAACTTTACGGAAACAAAAGTACTTTGGGGATACCAGGCCGGTGTGGTAGGCAAATTTGGCATTACACAATCGATTAGTATTCAGCCCGAATTGTTGTTTTCACGAAAAGGTTATCGACAAGAAGCTAACACTGGAATTGGGGAAACACGAACCATCGCCAATTATATTGGAATACCTATTCTGGGGAAAATAAAGGTGGTAAAAATAGGCGACCTTACATTACACGGCTCCGGGGGTATCTACACAAACATAACTACCTCATCAAAATCAACGTATGAGGCAGATCAATTCTCAGAAGAGTTTGTAATAGATCGCTCCGATTACAAAACAGTTGATTTTGGATTTAGCTTTGGTGGTGGAGCATCGTACGAATTAACCACGGGAATCATTGTGGCAGAACTCACCATCGACCACGGTGTGGTAGACATGTATGAGGACAATATTGCGACCGAAAACAACAGGAATACAACTGTAGGTTTGAGTGCCACGTATTTATTCGATATTGTAAAGTTTGGGGTTAAAAATGAACCTCCGGCGGAATAAAATGAAGGAGCTAAAAAAAAACAGGCGTTGATTTGGAATAGCAAATCAGCGCCTGTTTTTTTAGTGTAAAGCTTGATGCTTTATAAAGTATTGATTGTAAGCTACGGGGTCCGCATTCAGGTTACTAAATAATAAGTAGATGAAAGGGAATAATTTTGGTTGCCATTGGAGTGGTAGATTAACCCGTTGTACATAACGAAAAATGGGAGGCCGATTATAAGTCGGCCTCCCATTAGTTGCATTATTACTGCATTTTTTTTGAGGATTTTTGTACCTGGGAATTTTGGGCGTTACGCCAAAATATCGTTTTTAATGCGTTCAATTTTTTGTTTCAATTCATCAACAGCACTATTGTATTGCTCGTGCGTTTTAAGAATGCCAGTTACTCCAAAATAAAATTTAATTTTTGGTTCCGTTCCCGATGGACGAGCGCTAATTTTGCTACCATCTTCGAGGAAAAATTGCAGCACATTGCTTTCTGGCAATCCGGTTGGGGTGGTTTTATCAGTAGCCAAATCCACAACTTTATCTTCCAAATAATCGATAATTTTCACCACTTTTTGCCCGTCCAATGTTGTTGGCGGATTTTTACGTAAGCGCTGCATCATAGCTTTTATTTCGTCGGCGCCGGCTTTTCCTTTTTTCACAATCGATATCAGGCTTTCGTAGTAGAGCCCGAATTCCATGTAAATATCGAGTAACATTTCAAAGGCCGATTTACCTTGATCGTTTGCCCATGCAACGGCTTCCGCAATTAATGCACACGACATCACGGCGTCTTTATCGCGAACAAATTCACCGGCAAGGTATCCATAGCTCTCTTCTCCACCGCCAATAAATGTTTCTTTCCCTTCTTTACGCCCAATAATATCGGCAATATATTTAAATCCGGTGAGCACATCGTATGAGGCCACACCATGTTTTGCTGCCATTTTTGAAAGCAGCTCGCTGGTTACAATGGTTTTCACTATGTACTGCTTGCCGTTTAACTTGCCATTTTCTTTCCATTTTTTTAGCAAATAATTTATAAGCAATGCCGCGGCCTGGTTTCCATTCAACAGTTCAAATTCTCCCTGAAGGTTTTTCACTGCAATTCCCACGCGATCGGCATCGGGATCAGTAGCCATAACCAAATCGGCATTAACTTCTTTTGCTTTATTTATTGCCATCTGCAACGCAGCTGGCTCTTCGGGGTTAGGCGACTTTACAGTGGGGAAATCCCCATCGGTTATGTCCTGCTCCGGAATAGTAATTACGTTCTCAAACCCATAAACTTTTAATGCCATTGGCACCAATTTAACGGCCGTTCCATGGATGGGCGTAAACACGATTTTCATGTTTTTGTTCCGCTCAATTACATCGGGCGATAATGACAACGTTTTAACTTTTGATATATACTTCTGATCCATTTCGTCGCCAATAATCTCAATTAGATCGGCATTTTTCTGGAATTTTATTTCGCTGATATCAGAAATTGCAGCCACTTCGTCGATAATATTATTATCGTGTGGTGCAATAATTTGTGCACCATCTTCCCAGTACACCTTGTACCCATTATATTCTTTCGGATTGTGCGATGCCGTAACTACTACACCGCTTTTGCAGCCCAATTCCCGAATGGCAAACGATAATTCCGGAGTCGGTCGAAGTGCATCGAAAAGGTACACTTTAATGCCATTGGCAGAAAAAATATCGGCAGTGGTTTGCGCAAACAGTTCACCATTATTCCTACAATCGTGCGCAATGGCAACACTAATTTGCTGATTTTTAAAATTCTTTTTCAGATAATTGGCCAGTCCCTGAGTAGCCATACCAATGGTATAAATATTCATTCTGTTCGATCCGGCCCCCATAATGCCACGCAAGCCACCGGTACCAAATTCCAAATCTCTGTAAAACGAATCGATAAGTTCGTCGCTCTCCTCGTCCAACATCTTTTCAATTTCGCTGCGCGTTTCAGCATCTATATTCATCGACAGCCACTTCCGGGCTTTTTCTTTCACTAATTGGAGGGTTTCTTTCTGCATGACATTCACTATTTTAGTTAAACAAAAGTTCAATTGCTCACAAAGTTATGAATTTAGGCAGAAAACAGATAATCAAATCCGCAAGCAAACGGTAATTTTATTTTTTTTGTTTATCGATTATTGGTATAAATTAATTGAAAACGGCGCTGCTATTGCTTATATTAGCCGAAAAAAATGGAAAACTTCGAGTTGCAATACATAGCAGGAGCGGTGCTTTTCGTACTCTCAATTATTAGCGGAAACGTGCTGCACAGAAAAGGCACACCCTACAAACCCGCTCTTTTAACCATCCATAAGTTTTTGTCGTTGGGCAGTATCCTGCTAATTGCAATGGCTATGATAACTTATTACAAAACAGCAGAAAACCCTTCTACCATAATAATTCTGGCTCTCCCGATGCTCTTTTTTGTCTTAGGAACATTGATTTCGGGAGGTATTATGAGCCATAAAAACAAAGAAGAAAAACTAATGATAAAATTGCACCAAATATCCACTATTGGGATTCTTATGCTAGTGGTTACAATGGTATTGACCCATATACGGTAAACTTCACTCATGAATACACTTATTCACAACAAGGTAGCATGAAATAATATTAAAAAAAACGATCGTTTCAAAGACAAAAACCCACAAAACTAAAATACAAACCAAAAAAATCATTCAAATTACCCTTACTGGTGTTTACAGCGTGTACAGCACAGAAAACCAATTCGGAAGTCGACACAGAGACCACGAATGAGTACACGATTATTGAATCAGAAGGTATGTATGGTTTAATAGATATTCCGGACTAAGCTACCCCCTCTCCGGGAGTTGGAATTTCGTGTTATTTGAAAAAACATGACATTCCTGCGGATGTTGACCTCCATATTTTAAGTTTCGCTTGTTGCGCATTTTTATTGTGCGCGGGAATTTTCAATTTCGGAGCAAGCATCATCATCCGACCATTACATGCTTTTATTGCATGAAGGTTCTGCACAAAAACACAGCCTCCACCACTCCACAACCACCTGAAAACAATACGACAACTTGTTTCATGTGACTAATGTTTAAAAAAATATCCGATTACAAACAGCCTCTAATAAATTTTGTTACATTTGAAACGTAGTCGCCAAACATGCGTAGCCGTTTTTTAAACGTTTATGAAAATTAGATAACCGAACATCAAATGTTCGCTTATCTCCGGAACGGTGAGGTGATATAGAGAATTAATGGTGGTTACGGTTGATTTTTGGGAGTTAGGCACAAGCGAAAGAGCGACATGCAACATTGAAACAAAACCGAAAAAAACAAAATATCATGATAGCCAACGCACAAAGCAAGAGTGTTCCAGCCCGTCCCACAGCCATCCCTTCGGCTGCCACACACT
>JAQICA010000243.1 GCA_027858775.1 Salinivirgaceae bacterium
ACGCCGGGTGCAAATAACTCATTGAAAATAGTTTCCCTATCATTTTCGCTAAGTAGTTGTAACGAATTCCACCCAAGTTCATTAAAACATGCGCCAAAACCATCTATTGTTTGTAGCGGTTTATCTAATTGTATTTCAACATCAAAGCGATCCGTCAATGCTTCGGTTGTTAGCCCTGTTTGTTCTATCCACTGCTGCGAGGATGTACTTGAAATCCATTCAACATTTTTTTTCTGAACGCACGACAATATACTGAATAGCTATATTGTAATAAGCAAAGTTGATCTTTTCATACGCTAAATTTTTATTTGTTCTTGATCAATAAATACCTATCAAACCATTTATAAGCATATTCCCTTACATCATCCACTGTATCGTGTCCATCGCCATGTATCAATATTGAAATATGCCCAGGTGTGCCCAATAGCTGGTATACCTGCATTGCCTGGTATACATGTTGAAAGCCTGCCATCACGTCTGGATTGTATGGATCGTTGTAATCTTCGAGAAATAACATGCAACGAGGAGCGCACAAGGCAATTACTTCGTGTATATCGTAAGGAGGCTTGCCATCTTTTGCAATTTTTCTCCATTTCTCGGGTTCTTCCCATGTTCTTCCTCTATCCATGAGCCTGAAAACATTCGTTTTTGCAGGACTAATTCCTGTAGAAGGTACTGATACTTTTATGCGAGAATCAAAAGCAGCATGAAACAATGCCATTCCACCACCAAGCGAATTACCCATTGAGCCATACGAACCCTTTTTTACAAAAGGTAGTTGTTCCAACATATCAATTGCACGTATCAAAGATAAAATTTTTATTCCACGATACGACCAATTGGGATATTTCTTCATCAAATTGTCCACCAGCTCTTGTTGGGTTGTATTATTTATTGTCGCACCAAATCCGTATAAATCAGGAGCAAGAGCTATGTATCCTTTGTTTGCCAATTCAATTGCGTAAGACCTGCGGCCTCCGGGGCCACCAAGCGCAGCATCTTTCCCAATATTTATTGTACCATGAATTGCTAATATGGCTGACGACTTGCCATTGTCCTGAAATTTTTCGGGCAACACCAGTACCGCTTCGTTCCATATATCATCCACTACGTGGTAGCGGTATTTAATACAGATAATATACAGGCTAAAAAGTTGAATAGAATTTTTTTTAATGCTTTCATAAATAATTCTCTTTAATTCTCAATAATTACATATTAAATTGATTGAATAATCTGATTATCTTACTCATATCTACAACATTAGTATTATTTTTCCTGAACAAACTCTTTTGAGCCTGAGATTTTATTGTCAGTTGCAATTACTCTCGACGACTGTTTACCCACCATTATTGCGGTGGACTGGTTTCCCTTACTTGTTGAACGGATGATATTATTGGTAATCGTGATATCGTGGGTTTCGCCGCCAATATAAAAGCCGCACGATTCGCGCTTCATTCCATTGTTTTCGATCGTGTTGTTGGTGAACGTGTTGCGGTGCCCGCTATTTTTTTCAGATTCGTTGCGAAAAAACACGCCATGATGAGCGTTTTCGTACATACGGTTGTTCTCAAACACATTATCGGTATCCTGGTGTCCAATAGAAATGCCATTGCCGCCATTGGCATATAGGGTATTGTTCCTGAATATACCATGTTGAACGCGCCAGCAAAGGTAAATTCCATCCTTTTTGTTGTGGTGGCTTATGCAATTTTCGATGATAGAGCGATCCGAACCTGTGCCCGGATGAAACCCAAGTCCTCCGCCGTTGGACGATTCGCAGCCTCGCAAGGTAGTATTTTCGGTTATCTGCCAACTAAATGAATCGCCATTGTAATCGTTTACCTGAACATTTTTCGACAAGGCAATTCCTCGATTTCTGTATAAAAACACCTCCACCTCTGCATCCGTTCAGCGAGTCGTTGTTAGCCTTATTGCCTTCTATTACGAGGTTCGAAATAGTTACCTCTTCGACTTCAACAGCCTCGATGATCGAACAGGCGTTTGAAATGGTGCCATTTAAACCCGCGTAGTAGTCGTGAATGTTGCGGTTGTCGAAATATATAACATTGTCCTGTATGTCGGTTATTACAGCAGTGGAAACATCGTACCCGTGGCGGTTTTTGTCGTCGTACAACTCAATACCCATACCCCTTTTAAAGCCACTTGCATCTTTAACAACAGCTTTTAACATGCCCCAGTCGGCATCCACAATAAAACTGGTTTTAAAACCATCGCATTTTTTCAAAATGGTCGATTTGCCTGCTCCCGTTAATTTAGTATGGCTTGAGAGGCGCACCGAGCCAATAATGTTGTATGTGCCGGGGTTGAGTTTCACGGTTCCGCCTCCACGGGTCTTAATGGCATCGAGGGCTATCTGTATTGCTTCGGAAGAGAAGCCCGGCACATCGGCCGTGGAGCCTCCAACAGTAATGATCTGTTCAACGCGCTTTACATTTACAAGTCCTTCAACCTGACCGTAAAGGTTTGTAAAGGTTGCTAGTAATATAGCAATTAAAGCCATATAGCTAATTGCGTTTTTTCCTTTCATTGTTTTTTCAATTTTAAAATATAGTACCTTTTTTTTTATCCGATTAGAAATTGGCTGATTAAAAATAACCTCCCTTTTCGGTGATTTGGTGAATCGTTTGACCCTCATTAACCCAACCGAAAATTTTCTTTTCGTTTTCCCGAATTTCTTCAGCACGCAGCAATACATCGTAGGCTACGTCTCGCGGAACAACAAGAACACCATCCACATCGCCAATTACAACATCTCCAGGCTTAATAAACACATCATTAATCTGAATAGGTTTTTGGTAGTGAGTAATTAAACAACGTCCCAAACTTCCGTTTGAAGTGCGATATTTGTAAAACACGGGGAAATCCTTTTCCAGAATCTGGTGCGTATCGCGGATACCACCATCGATACAAGCTGCTTTTAGTTTTTTACCCACAGCAGTGGCTGTCATAACTCCTCCCCACATGGTGCCCTTTTCGTCTTTGCTGGTATCCCACACGATAAAAGCATCTTCGTGCATTTCGTCTAACATTTGGGTACGAAATTCCATTTCGCCTTTTACTATAGCGTTAGGCGAACTTTTTACCGTAAAAGCTATTCCTGCCACCAAACGATATTCACGCAATGGAACAATATGGTTTGGTAGTGCCTGATTGAGTAAACAAAATTCGCGGAGGACATCGTTTATCGCACCAGTATAAAGTTGCTCAAATCTTAGCAGCAATTCTTTTTCCAGTACTGGAAATTCCTTCGTTGAAACACTTTCACGCTCTTCGATTAATTTTTCGAGATTCATCATCCCAACTTCTTTTTTGTATTGATCTACACTCATGATAAAAAGATTAATTTTAGTTTTTGATTTTATCCGTAAAAAATTGGTAATCCTTTCCCGAAATCAGGAAACGATAAAATTTCACCATGTTCGGCTTCAGTAACCACCAGACCCAGTTTTCCTGAGGGGTCGAATGCGCAGCTGGTAGGGCGGATTCCCCGGGTTTGTATTGAATTCAGCAGGGCTCCTTCATGCGAATAAATATTGACGGCACTATCGTTAAAAACGGTTACAAACAGATTTCCGTCTTCATCGAATGCAATTCCATCGGGTCCCTGAGGTGCTCCTCCAGTTTTGGCAAACAGACGTTCGTTATGCAGTTCAAGTTTCAATGAATCCCAACTGGCTATCCAAAGTTGCTGTCGATAAGTTTCAGAAAAAACTAGCGTTTTGCCATCGCCAGTCAGCGCCAGGCCATTGGTAAAATATTTTTCTTTTGAAATCACTTTGGCCTGTGTTTCTCCTGCCGAAAGCACACAAATGGATGCAATGGGTTCCAGTCGGCCATCGGCATGATCGGAAAAAAGCAGGTTGCCCTGATCATCAAAAATCAGGTCGTTGGGACGAATAAGCCGATTACCGTCCACTGTGCTGTTGCATACTGTATTGAAACTATTTTGCAGAGGATTAAAGGTCCTGATTTCACCTCTTTCACTGTCGCAAAACCAGATATTTTCCTGCCTATCAACCATGGCTCCGTTGGGTGTTCCGCCCACATCAAAACGGTCAAGCTTTTCGCCATTCCATCTAGCCAGATTGCCCCCTTTAATTTCAACAAACCAAAGGTTTCCCGAATGATCGAAGACCGGCCCTTCCGGAAAGTTCAGCCCGGATATAATAGTTTTACTGTGCACTTGTTGTACTTTTTGTTGGAACTCGGTTTTATTCAGCTTTGCCAAGATTGAACCTTGTTTTACACGCTGCCTGTTATTTACCTTAATGCTTGCAATTTCTTCACTTATCCTGAATTTTAGCTCACTCTTACGCAAAGCAGCCAACTTGCCATTGCTTACCAGTTGCCGGGTAAACGTAGTGGGCTGCAATACCATTACCTCTACCGGGTTTTTATCTTCGAGGTAAGCTGACTTATCGACTTCGTCGGGTTTTTCTTCTTTGGGCTTGCATGAAACGAAACCTAGAAAAACGATAAAAAACAATAGTGATATTTTGATCATATTAAAAGTTTGAATTTATTCCCATTTATAGTGAGCGTTTACAAATCGTGCTTAATTTCCTTTTTCAGTTTCAATTCATTCTTGACAACTTCATAATCTTCTAATTGTAAGGCACGAGTTGCAAACTCGCGCCATTGAGGGGGGAAGAAAGAACTCCATTCCGTTGTATTTATTTATTGAACTTACAGTTGCGCTTAACACGTTGTTGCAAAAAACAAAGATTTATACAAATCACCTTCATTTAAATAGTTTATTCAAAATTATATTTAAAACAATTATTAAGTCATAATCATTTGTTAATTATATCCTAATATCTAGTTTTCGAAATACGTTACAATATCAAGTAAATAGGTATAATCGGTTAGACCGCAGGATTTATAAGAATAGATCTACCTTTGTTAGATGGAGACAAGAGATAGATTTGAAGGTTTGAATTCAATAAAATTCACGCTTAGGTTTCACCAA
>JAQICA010000261.1 GCA_027858775.1 Salinivirgaceae bacterium
CAAAACATTTCGATCCTAATTATTCTGAGGGCGACCTATTTCAGCCGGAGAGCTGGCTCTACAAACTGGGAGTAACCTCAATGCTTGAAAATAACGGAGCACGGTTGAAACAATTATTACATTTATCAGGTCTGGCTGCTGATGTGGATTCCGAAAAACTTCCCGAGAGCTTTAATGGATCGTTGCCAAATATTGATGCTTTTGTTCCCAATATGAACTCATCGGTTGTTTTAACTTACCAAAGTCTTGAAAGCAGTGCTCCTTTAAATAATCTTGACAATGAACCCATTGCGGTAAAATATCAAGATAGAAACTCAACAGTTATAATATGTGGTGTTCCGCTCTATTATTTTAAAGCGGATGAATCTAAAATATTATTAAAGAAGATGTTGGAGGATGATATGATGGTTGGTCAAAGAGAACAAACAATTACAGACAATCAAATAGAAACGTATCCAAACCCGGTAAGTGGCGAGTTATATTTTCGTAATGCGTCTGAGAAGCCTATTGATGGGTTCGTTAACCTAAATGATATGGCTGGACGTGTTGTTTTACACCAAAAGTTAGATGTGAGGGTAGGTGAGATTGGGCAAATTTCTACAATCGGAATTGCTCCGGGAATATATGTCTTATCTGTTGAAGGTACGCAGTTACGACAAAAAATAATTATTGAATAGTGAGAAAGGGCTGTCCAATACTTTTTGGACAGCCCCATTATTTTTCTTAGAATAAATTATAGCTTAATTTTACACGGTAAGAGCGTGAAGCGTCGGGTAATGCGGTATGATAACCGCTATACGGTTGCACAAAAAACATTTCCTCGTCCATAATATTATAAACTCCGGCTCCGAGCGATAGTTTGTCAATAAACAAGTTTTTATAGTTCACAAACACATTCAGATTAATGGTGGGATCGAATTCGTGGTTAATGTCCCACACTGCATCTCCTTCGTCGTCGTCCCATTCGGGTGCCCAGCCATATTTTTTGCCGGTGTACACTACCCATGGCGATACCGATAACCCCTTCCACACATTAAATGTAGCATAAAGTGTAGCTTTATCGCGGGCAAAGCCTACCAATGCTTCCTGATCAAACGATTCTGGAACAGCATAAGTATCTACTTTGTTTTTATCGGCCTGCATGTAATGCGAATAGGTTGCATTTACACTTCCCCAGGTTCCCGAATATTTAATATCAACCTCAAGCCCTCGAGTTCCACTTTGACTATAGTTTTGGTATCCTTCAATTTCAAGCTCATCATCATAAAAATATACAATTGGTTTATCGATTGTCATATCGAATAAGTTGGCTGTAACGAGTACGTTTTTCATGGGCTTGTACCCCAACTCCAGTTCCATTACCGTTGTTTTTTCGGGTTCAATATCAGCTAAATCTGGGTAACCTTCAAGGATGGCATTCCGATTTGCATTGATATTGCTAATACCCGGGTTACGATAGGCTTGGCTCGCAAGTATTTTATAATGGAATTTTTCGAATGCTTTGGTAAGTGCAACACGTGGCACAAATGAGCTACCGTATACACTATTTTCTTCGAACCGAACACCCACAAGGAAGTCAACATATTTATACTTATAGGTTCCCTGAGAAAAAGCACCATAGCTCATGTAATTAATTGATGATTGTCTTGCATTTGAGGTATCGCTGGGCACAAAATAATCTTGTGGATCGCCGGCCAAACCGTCATTCCGAAATATTTCTCCGCCGGCTATTATGTTTAGTTTTTCGTTTACATTGTAATTGGCCGTAACACGTGAAGTAATACGCTGCGAAGCAACATTAAAAAACATTGTTGATCCCTTTGCATTTTCGTTATTCAGATAGTAAGGCTCTTGTTGCTTAAATACCAATTCCGGTGTAATTGTCAGTTTATCATTTATTTCGTATCCGTATTCCGATGAGAACAACATTGTATTGTAACTCAAAAAGTAAGAGTCTGTCACTACATCGAAAGCATCTTTACTCTGAACGTCGTACCGATCAATAATTAACCGATTTTTGAACTGCCCCTTTTTTACACCCAGATTAACATGAAAGGCATTGATAGCGGAGTTGTCCTTCATATCATACTCTTCAAAACCAGAGTAGTCTTCGTTAAATCCGGTATATGTTTTCTGACTACGATTGGCTGAACTAAGGTAGGTATGCAGACTTACATCGAAGTCGTTCACTTTCTGTCCAAGTGAAAATGAGATATTCCTTTGATTATGTGTCTCATCCATTTCGCTAAACGCCGTTCCAAACCCCACTCCATCAATATCTTTGGCGTCGCGTGTAATAATATTGACAACCCCTAGCTCTGCATAGCCTCCATAAAGCGCCGAGCCGGGACCGCGAATAATTTCGATACGCTTAATATTGTCGACCGGAAAGTGATGCCCGAACTGGGTGGTAGAAAACAACGTTTCATTAATTTCGAGCCCGTCAATTTGCAGGGACATTTTTCCCTCGTGTGCCCAATTCCCACGTATGCCTACTCCAACAATACCCTGAACATCGACCCCGAACTGAAAGCCGGGAACCAATCGTAATACATCGATTAAATCGCGTGCTCCCATTTTCTGAATTTGTTCTCCTGTTATTACGCTAATAATTCCCGGAGATTCTCGCAACGAACTTTTGTTTTTCGAAGCCACATTGATTTCGATGTCCATTAAATCTTCCAACGACATGGAGTACATGTTTGAATCACTGTCGGCTTGCTGTGAAAAAGATAATAAACTACTGTGCAATAGCATGGCTGTTACCCATACTATTAGGATACATTTTTTTGTCATAATTCTTGTTTTTTAGTTGGTTTATACCTGCAATATACAAAAATTAAGGCATGAAAAAAGCCGGAAACGCATATTCCGGCTTGTCTAAGTTGTTAAAAGTCATTCGTTTACTATAACGCGTAAATATACTTGGTTGAGTTTGACAAAACTCGAGATGCCTATTCCTATTTACACTATGAATTGTGTAAATAGTGAGTGTTAAAATAAATTATAGCTTAATTTTACACGGTAAGAGCGTGAGGCGTCGGGCAATGCGGTATGAGCACCGTTATACGGTTGCACAAAAAACATTTCCTCGTCCATAATATTATAAACTCCGGCTCCGAGCGATAGTTTGTCGATAAATAAGTTTTTATAGTTCACAAACACATTCAGATTAATGGTGGGATCGAATTCGCGGTTAATGTCCCACACTGCATCTCCTTCGTCGTCGTCCCATTCGGGTGTCCAGCCATACTTTTTTCCGGTGTACACTACCCATGGCGATACCGATAACCCCTTCCACACATTAAATGTAGCATAAAGTGTAGCTTTATCGCGGGCAAAGCCTACCATTGCTTCCTGATCAAACGATTCTGGAACAGCATAAGTATCTACCTTGTTTTTATCGGCCTGCATGTAATGCGAATAGGTTGCATTAATATTTCCCCAGTTTCCGGAATATTTTACGTCTACTTCAATACCACGGGTACCGGTCTGGTCATAGTTCTGATACCCATCACCAAATTCTTCTGTGTAAAAATACACTATTGGTTTATCTATTGTCATATCGAATAAATTTGCTGTAATTAGCAGTGTTTTAATCGGTTTGTAACCTAACTCGAGTTCCATTACTGTTGTTTTTTCAGGTTGTATTTCGCCTACACCGGGTACTCCTCCTAAAATTGCTTTTCCGTTGGAATTATAATTACTAATTCCTGGATTGCGGTAAGCTTGGCTTACAAGCACTTTATAATGAAATTTGTCAAATGCTTTTGTGAGTGCTGCCCGGGGAACAAAAGAACTTCCGTATATACTATTTTCCTCGAATCGTACTCCAACCAAAAAATTTGCGTATTTATATTTATAGGTTCCCTGGGCAAAGGCTCCATAGCTCATGTAATTTATCGAAGACAATAAAACATTTGATCGGTCAACTGAAACAAAATAATTGGCTGTATCTTCTGAGAGTGCATCGTCGCGAAACATCTCACCGCCGGCAATGATGTTCAACTTATCATTAATATTATAATTAGCCGTAATGCGTGATGTAGTACGTTGTGAGGTGACGTCGATGAATAAAAATGTAGATTTGGAGTTTTCGTCGTTCAAATACCATGGCATCTGCCTTTTGTATATTAACTCCGGAGTTATGGTTAATTTCTCATTTACTTTGTAACCATATTCAGTAGCAAACATGAATGTGTTAAATTGAAAATAATACGCCTCCGAAACAACATCGAAAGCATCTTTACTCTGAACGGCGTATCGATCAATAATTAACCGATTTTTGAACTGCCCCTTTTTTACACCAAGATTAACATGAAAGGCATTGATATCGGAGTTGTCTTTCATTTCGTACTCTTCAAAACCGGAGTAATCTTCGTTAAATCCTGTATATGTTTTCTGACTACGATTGGCTGAACCAAGGTAGGTATGCAGACTTACATCGAAGTCGTTCACTTTCTGTCCAAGTGAAAATGAGATATTCCTTTGATTATGTGTCTCATCCATTTCGCTAAATGCCGTTCCAAAGCCAATTCCATCTACATCTTTGGCGTCGCGTGTAATAATATTGACAACCCCCAGCTCTGCATGGCCTCCATAAAGCGCCGAGCCGGGACCGCGAATAATTTCGATCCGCTTAATATTGTCGACCGGAAAGTGATGCCCGAACTGGGTGGTAGAATATAACGTTTCATTAATTTCGAGCCCGTCAATTTGCAGGGACATTTTTCCCTCGTTTGCCCAATTCCCACGTATGCCTACTCCAACAACTCCCTGAACATCGACTCCGAACTGAAAGCCGGGAACCAATCGCAATACATCGATTAAATCGCGTGCTCCCATTTTCTGAATTTGTTCCCCTGTTATTACGCTAATAATTCCCGGAGATTCTCGCAACGAGCTTTTGTTTTTCGAAGCCACATTGATTTCAATGTCCATTAAATCTTCCAACGACATGGAGTACATGTCTGAAATACTGTCGACTTGCTGTGAAAAAGATAATAAACTACCGTGCAATAGTATGGTGGTTACCCATACTATTAGGATACATTTTTTTGTCATACTCTTGTTTTTTAGTTGGTTTATACCTGCAATATACAAAAATTAAGGCATAAAAAAAGCCGGAAACGCAAGTCCCGGCTCATTAATGGTGTTAAAAGTTAATCTTTTATTTTAGCACATAAATACTCTCGATTGAGTTTGGCAATATTTGAGATGCTTATACCTTTCGGACATTCTGCCTCGCAGGCTCCGGTATTGGTACAGTTACCAAACCCGAGTTCGTCCATTTTTGCAACCATCGATTTGGCTCTGCGTGCAGCTTCTACTTTTCCTTGTGGCAAGCGTGCCAGATGCGATACCTTTGCAGAAACAAATAACATGGCAGAGGCGTTTTTGCAAGCTGCTACACATGCTCCACAGCCGATACACGATGCTGCGTCCATGGCGGCTTCGGCATCGTCGTACGATACCGGAATAGCATTGCCATCTGGCACACCTCCGGTATTTATAGAAATATAACCACCGGCCTGTAAAATGCGATCGAAGGCGTTTCGTTCCACAATTAAGTCCTTAATAATGGGGAATGCTTTCGATCGATAGGGCTCTATTGTGATGGTTTCGCCATCTTTAAATTTCCGCATGTGCAGTTGACATGTAGTAACATCATCGTCGGGGCCGTGCGGGCGTCCATTGACATATAAGCTACACACTCCGCAAATCCCTTCGCGACAATCGTGATCGAAGGCAATGGGTTCTTTTCCTTCACGAATAAGATTGTCGTTCAAAATATCCATCATTTCGAGAAAAGAGGTGCCTGTAGATATATCGTTGACAATATAAGTTTCGAATTTGCCCTTGGTTTTGGGTCCTTTTTGGCGCCAAACCTTTACTTTTATTTGTTTTAATATTTTGTCTGCCATAATGCGCTTCTTTAAAATTTACCAATTACTATTTATAACTGCGCTGTGTTGGAGTTACAAATTCAAATTCAAGTTTCTCAACGTTCATTTCCGGATCAGCATCCTCTCCTTTGTATTCCCAAGCACTTACATAAGCGCCATTTTTATCATCGCGCAAAGCTTCTCCCTCTTCTGTTTTAGATTCCTCTCTGAAGTGTCCGCCGCATGATTCGTTACGTTCAAGAGCGTCGAGAGCCATTAACTCTCCCATTTCAAAGAAATCTGCCAAACGCAAGGCTTTTTCTATTTCCTGATTTAGTTCGTTCAGATCGCCGGGTATACGCACATCGGCCCAAAATTCCTTCTCAAGTTTTTTTATTTCCTCAACGGCTTCTTTAAGCTCTTTTTCGTTTCGGCTCATTCCAACTTTGTCCCACATTATTCTTCCTAATTCCTTGTGGAAATAGTCGACGGGCGTTTTCCCTTTGGTATTTTTTAATTTTTCGAGTTTGGCTTTAATTGCCGATTCGGTTTCTTCAAATGCTTTATGATTGGTATCGATGCGTGGAACCTGAATTTCATCGGCTAAATAGTCGCCAATTGTGTATGGAATTACAAAATAGCCATCGGCTAATCCCTGCATAAGTGCCGAAGCTCCCAATCGGTTCGCTCCATGATCGCTAAAGTTTGCTTCGCCAATGGCATACAAACCGGGAATGTTGGTCATCATATTATAATCAACCCAAAGTCCACCCATTGTGTAGTGAATTGCCGGATAAATCATCATGGGCTCTTCGTACGGGTTTACATCGGTAATTTTTTCATACATCTGGAAAAGGTTTCCGTAGCGCGCCTCAACCACATGGCGTCCCAGGCGGTTAATTGCATCTTTAAAGTCGAGAAAAACGGCTTTCCCTGTTTCATTTACGCCAAAACCGGCATCGCATCGTTCTTTTGCAGCTCTTGATGCCACGTCGCGCGGCACAAGGTTTCCGTACGACGGATAACGACGCTCCAGGTAATAATCGCGATCTTCTTCAGGAACTTGTGATGCTTTAACGGTTCCTTTCCGAAGCTTCTCTACTGTATCTTTATCTTTTGGTACCCAAACGCGGCCATCGTTGCGTAGCGATTCCGACATCAGCGTAAGCTTACTTTGCTGGTCGCCGTGCACAGGAATACATGTTGGGTGAATTTGTACAAAGGCGGGGTTGGACATGTATGCCCCTTTTTTATAGGCTTGCCATACTGCACTTCCATTGCTGCCCATTGCATTGGTCGACAAGAAAAATACGTTTCCATATCCACCTGTGGCCAATACTACCGCATGTGCACCAAATCGTTTTATTTCGCCGGTTGCCAAATCGCGTACAATTATTCCCCGTGCCTTACCGTCTATCATCACCAAATCGAGCATTTCGTGACGATAATACATTTTTACCTGTCCACTGGCAACTTGCCTGTTCAACGAGCCATAGGCTCCCAGTAGTAATTGCTGACCGGTTTGGCCTCTGGCATAAAATGTTCGGGATACCAATACACCGCCGAAAGACCGGTTTGCAAGTAATCCTCCGTATTCGCGGGCAAAAGGTACGCCTTGAGCCACACTTTGGTCAATAATGCTTCCGCTCACCTCGGCCAACCGAAATACATTGGCTTCGCGTGAACGGTAGTCACCTCCTTTAATGGTATCGTAAAAGAGACGATAAACACTGTCATTATCGTTTTGGTAGTTTTTAGCGGCATTAATTCCGCCTTGCGCTGCAATTGAGTGCGCACGGCGCGGGCTATCCTGATAGCAGAAGTTGAGTACATTATAACCCATTTCTGCAAAACTTGAGGCTGCCGATGCTCCGGCAAGTCCCGTTCCTACAACAATAATATCGAGTTTACGCTTGTTGGCCGGACTTACTACTTTTAGGTCGGCTTTATGTTTTGTCCACTTATCGGCCAATGGGCCTTCGGGAATATGTGTTTTTATTTTTGTCATAAAATAGCGGTTTTAGAAAAATATCATGAAATACACGGGAATGGCAATAAACCCACCGGCGATAATTGCGGCATAAACCACAGCAATGTTTCTCAGGCGGGGCATCCACACATCGTTGTTCAGACCAATGGTGTGAAACGCCGACCAGAAACCGTGCGACAGGTGCAAACCCAAAGAAATAACACCAAGAATATAGATACTACTGTAAATGTAGCTGGTTTTGAAAAGTGTAGCTACCAAATTGTACGAATTTTCCATTTGCTCACCGTCAATCATAATGTGGTCGAGTAAAGGATCGCCGCTTACGCGCATTTTCCAGAAAAAATTCCATACGTGAATAACCAAAAACACGAGTATGGTAGACCCAAGGAAAAACATGTTGCGCGATGGCCAACCTCCGGTTTCTTTCGAGTTCCGCTTATCGTAACGTGCCGGTCTGGCCATGTAATTGCTTACCGTTACAATAATGGTGTACAAAATATGAATAACAAAGCCTAAGGCTAATGCCGGCTCCATAATTTTAATGGCGGGATTTGTGGCCATAAAATGGGCGGCTTGATTAAACAAATCACCTGTATCATCGAAAATTAGTGTGAGATTTACGGCCAGGTGAACCAATAAAAATACCATTAAAAAGAGCCCCGACAGGCTTACCAGCACTTTTCGGCCTATCGACGATTTCATGAAACTACTCATAAACATAACTTTTGGTGATTATTCAATACATCTACAACAAAAATACATCAATTACGGGGTATTTCGATATTTTACAGATGCTAAGAATCACTGCAATGCTAATTTAAAAGCATTCTAAAATATATGTAGTTATTCAGATATTTAGTGGCTATTAATTAGCAGTAGCAATTGCAAATAAATGAGATCCATGGATTAGTTAGAATAAACCCAGGTCTATTGGTTGAAATATTGGTTGAAAAGGACTGGAATTTATCAGGTTTTTCCGATTTTTACAGCCTCAATATTAAATATCAATGAAAAACGGATTACCATGAGCATACAAAATACCATAGAAGCATCTATAAAAACCAAACAACTTATTTTGAATGACGAAGCGCTTATTGGGCGTATACAAGAGGCCGCCAATGCCGTGGTTAACAGCTACCGCAATGATGGTAAAGTATTGCTTTGCGGTAATGGTGGCAGTGCTGCCGATGCACAACATATTGCTGCCGAGTTTACCGGGCGTTTTTACTACGATCGCCCACCGCTTTTTGCCGAAGCATTGCACGTAAATACATCCTACATAACGGCTGTGGCCAATGATTATGGATACGACGAAGTTTATGCCCGCTACGTGGCTGCGGCCGGCCGAAAAGGCGATGTTTTTATTGGGCTGTCGACCTCGGGGAACTCCCCGAACATTTTAAAAGCAATGGAAGAAGCAAAGAGCAGAGGAATGATTACCATTGCCTTTACAGGCGAAAGTGGTGGTAAAATGAAGCCCCTGGCCGATTTTCTGCTGAACATGCCCTCGAAAGACACGCCACGCATCCAGGAAAGTCATATTTTGGTGGGGCACATTATCTGCGAATTGGTAGAAAAAACCATTTTCCCGAAAGGGTGAATCGCCCTATTTTAAACGTAAGAATTAGTATTTATACCTTTCATAGCTGATGCCCCTGTTATTTTTTATTGGCATATAATGTTGTTTTCGTCAATAGATTACTTATTCTACAACAATTCTCAGTGATTTTTTTGACTAAAATGCAGTGTTATATTTAATGTAAACTGCAAATTTAATTTCATAAAATATGTAATTTATAGCAAAAACGAATAAGTAGTCGCCTCATATTTCACACTAAATTAATGAATTACAACTTGTTTCTAAAAATCAAACCCGCACATGGTATAAAACATATACTGGGGGGGGGGCTAGGTTTAAATAATGTTTTTATGTTTGTCGGGTAAGCAGTATAACCCTTTTTTAACAAATTGATTTTGGTGCGGATTAA
>JAQICA010000262.1 GCA_027858775.1 Salinivirgaceae bacterium
GAATATTATGATTATTATAAGTTTCTGTTTAATATTAAAATTAAAGTTTTTGTAGTCCACAATTTTATGAAGTGACCCAGAATAAGCGTATACCAAATCAGCAATTTGCCAGATGGTAAACGTCAGTAAAAAAATATTGGAACAAAAAAAAGAGGCTGCATCGCAGCCTCTTTTTTTGTTCATTTAATTTGAAAACTAAATGATTATTTTTCAATTTCCAACAATTCAACTTCGAAAATTAGCGCTGAATAAGGCTTAATTGAGGTACCTTGTGGTGCGCTGCTTCCGTAAGCGAGTTCTTGTGGAACATAAAATTTGTATTTTGCTCCTTCTTTCATAAGTTGTACTCCTTCTGTCCAACCTGGAATTACACGGTTAAGCGGGAATGAAGTTGGCTCTCCACGTTCAACTGAACTGTCGAATACTGTGCCGTCTATTAATGTTCCGTGGTAGTGAACTGTAACTTTGTCGGTTTCTGATGGTTGTGCACCAGTTCCTTTTTTCAGAACCTCATATTGCAAGCCCGATTCGGTTACTTTAACTTCGCTGCGTTTTTTGTTCTCTTCGAGGAATTTTTCTCCGGCCTCTTTGTTGCCTTCAAATTCTTTTGCTTCCGCGGCAGCTTTTTGTTCGCTGGCTTTTTCAAGTAATTCGTTTACCATGCGCGATCCGGTTTGTGCATCAATTTTCGACATATCGGTAGCAACATCTTTCATACCTTCAACGATAAGGTCAATATTAACGTCGTCCTGAAGTTTGAAGTCATCAATTGCATTTACTAATCCTGTTGCAACATTAACCCCTAATCCGTAACCGAAGCTGTCGTTCAAGTTTAACAACTCATCACCTTTAGAAATTTTTGGCATTTGAAATGTAGAGTCCATACGCAATTTCTGTAAGGTTGCTCTAATAAGCCCCATGGCCTCTTCATTCGAAATTTTTGGAGCGTTGCTTATCGCATCGTCAAGGCCTCTAAGAAATTTATCTTTGTTAATAAATTCAGTAGTTTCAAAACGATCCATTTGACTCCAAAAGCTTTCTGCTTGTGTTGAACCCAAAGCGTAACTTGTTGAGTCTTTTTTTGTTTTCAGTTCAGTACTTCCCGATGTTTTATCACCGTTTCCACATGCTATAAACAGGGCTGATGTAGCCGCTAATAATACCAATTTTGTAATTTTCATGTAATTTTTCATTTTTATGATTCGATAATTGTAATTTTTTCGATTAAATCGCCGGCTTTAATTTCTTCTACAATGTCTATGCCCTCAACAACTTTGCCGAAACAAGTATGTGCGCCATCTAAATGTTGAGTGTTTTGACGGCTGTGGCAAAGGAAGAATTGCGAGCCTCCGGTATCTTTACCGGCATGTGCCATGCTCAGCACACCGCGATCGTGATATTGCTTTTCTGCATCTGTTTCGCACTTAATGGTATAGCCCGGGCCGCCGGTACCTGCTCTTTGGTCGTTTGGATCTTTGGAATGCGGACAGCCGCCTTGTGCCACAAAACCGGGTATTACCCTGTGGAAACGCAGGCCATTATAAAACCCTTCGTTGGCCAGTTTTACAAAATTCTCAACTGTTCCAGGGGTCTCATCTGCATATAATTCTGCAACCATAAGGCCTTTGTCTGTTTTAATTTCTGCTTTCTTCATTTAATATAAATGTTTCGAAATTGTTATTTTACTTTAATTGTTATCCCCTATCTTTTTGATTGTAGGTGTTTTACAAATATTGTTCTCTCATGCTAATTCAAATCTAAAAAAACACCGCAATATCGGAATTTCTTTTCGGAGAGACAACTAACATCCAATTTATCTTGTTTTTAAAACAATTTTTCTGATCTGCACAAAATTGCTTGTAAAAAATTTAAAAGTAAAGTGACTTTTTGGATCAGACTCATAGGTTATTATACCTATTGAGGTCAAGCTGGTAAATGGGTATCGATTCATTGGGAATTTAACTGTACCTTTGTTCATATTTAATGTAAAACATTCTTATTTTTGACAAAAAAAATGTATGTATGGGAAGAAATACGTATATGATTTTTGAAAATCGTTGGTTGTAATTCAAGAAATTCGAAATTTCAGTAAAAAACGTAACAAAGTATTTTATAAAATAAACTCCAGTAACCATGAAACTATTGTTTTTCATACCATTCGTTTTGCTTTTATCTGTTGGGAGTGTTTCTGCACAAAAGTGCAAATACGAGAAAGATATGATTGATGCTGTTACAGATATGAAAATCAAACGAACTCGGCCGGTTGGTATTGCCCGGGTGAATAATAATCCGTTGTTGGTGAAAGCACAGTGCATTGGTAAAAACAAGTATCTGAAAATCAGGTATTATATGTATGAGGGGTTTAAAATTAGAGAGAATGAGCCTTTGGAGTTCTTTTTTACCGATAATACGAGTTTGGTCATAACAGCTCGCGAAATGCCCGAATCGAAGACCTCCGGCGGTTTTACACAAGTTTCGGAACTTCTGGTTTACGATTTAACTCAGGAGCAATATTTGACGTTAATGGAGAAACCCCTTTTAGCAATTAAATATTATGTGGAAACGGGCGGCTTTGTGCGCAAAGATGTGCGCAAAAACAATAGTGAGAATCTTATGCAAATCTTAAAATGTATACTTTTAGACACCGATAATTTTTAGAATTGTGATGAAGTATTTCGTTCCATTTGTTAACGCATTACTTTTTCTGATTATCCTTAGCGGATGTCGCCCCCAAATGATGGTGGAGGTTGATGAACCCGATGATAGCGATTTGCCACGGTATTGTTTTACCGAACGTATGTTTTTCTACGAGTTGGAAAATGATGGAGAGAACATCGTATTGAACCTTCATACCAATCAGGTTGATACACGTAGCCAATTACTAAAAATGCCAGTGCTTGTTTTTATCACAAACAAAACGAAACGCGATGTGCGCTACAGGCTGGAATATCGCGAAAATTTTATTGGGGATAGCCTTCTGGCAACGCATAGCCAACCGACAATAAAACTGTTTTCGGTTACTGATAAACAGGAAGTTAATGTTACCGATCAGTTTCAGCTTGGCGCTACTGCTGAAATTAATGAATTGTCGTACAGTTTAAGGCTGCAATTTCCGAAAGCGCTGCTTAAAAAACTGGAGGAGCCGGTAATGGGAATTGTTTCTGAGCGCCCCGAAGAAGAAAAAAAACCATCCAATAATTCAACTACCACACCGACGCGAACAACTTATCAGCAAAACCAAATGTATGGTAGAAACACCCGCACGGGTTATTCACCCGCACAGGAGCAGTTAAATCCGTCAAATACGCATGCAATTCCAAACATAGATGTGTGGTTTCGGGTAAAGTTATAGCAAAAACGGGGTTTCTTAAAAGGTTCAAAGACGTTATTCCAGCGCAATGAAGAAATCGACCGAAAACTCAATCCTAATTCGTTTTTGATCCGACAATGGTTGCTTGCGGACACTAAATTGCTGTAAATGAAAAGTGAGGGTTTCGCTCTGAACAAAACCCTCACTATATTTTAATGTAGAGTCAACTTTTTGGGTACACCTTTTTTTGTGTATGTGTATCGAGCGCCGATCGCTCAATTTGGTTTTATTTTGTTGGTTTCTCTACTTTTTTTAGCATTAGTTCTTCAAGTTGCGCCTGACTGACATTGCTTGGGGAATCGATCATTACATCGCGGCCGTTGTTGTTTTTTGGGAATGCAATTACATCGCGTATAGAGTCGAGCTTTGCAATAAGCGATACAAGCCTGTCGAACCCAAATGCCACGCCGGCGTGCGGTGGAGCACCGTATTTGAATGCGTTCATTAAAAATCCGAACTGATCTTCTGCCTCCTCTTTAGTGAAACCGAGTGTTTTAAACATTTTTTGTTGCAAGGTTTGTTCATGAATTCGCACTGATCCTCCACCAATTTCCACTCCGTTAATTACCAGATCGTAGGCGTTGGCGCGAACTTTCCCCGGGTCGCTGTCAATAAGGGCAGTATCTTCAGGTTTTGGTGCAGTAAACGGGTGGTGCATGGCATAAAAGCGCTGCGAATCTTCATCCCACTCCAAAAGTGGAAAGTCGACCACCCACAATGGAACAAAAATATCTTTATTGCGCAGGTTTAATCGGTTGCCCATTTCAAGACGAAGCTCCGATAAGCCGTGCAGTGTAATTTTTTCATCACCTGCTAAAATCAGCAGCAGGTCGCCTGGCTTGGCATTAAACTCAGTCGCCCATTTTTGAAGCTCAGTTTCGTTATAGAATTTGTCTACCGATGATTTGAAACTTCCGTCTTCGTTGTATTTTACGTAGACCAGTCCTTTGGCTCCAATTTGCGGACGCTGAACCCACTTTGTTAGTTTGTCGAGTTCTTTGCGTGAGTATTCAGCCTGATCTTGAGCACAAATTCCACCAATGTATTGTGCATTGTCGAATACTGCAAAATCTTGTCCTTTTACAAGGTCGTTTAATTTGTGAATCTCCATACCAAATCGCAGGTCGGGTTTGTCGTTCCCATACTTATCCATTGCTTCGCAGTATGGCATTCTCCGGAAAGGAGTTTCCATATCTACATTTAGCACATTTTTAAAGATGGTTTTGGTCATTTCTTCAAATGTAGTAAGAATATCTTCTTGCTCGGCAAACGACATTTCACAGTCTATTTGGGTAAATTCCGGTTGGCGGTCGGCACGTAAATCTTCATCGCGGAAGCACTTTACAATTTGGTAGTACCGATCGTAACCCGATACCATGAGCAATTGCTTAAAAACTTGTGGCGACTGCGGTAAGGCATAGAAATGACCGGGATTCATTCGCGACGGGACAATAAAATCGCGTGCCCCTTCGGGTGTCGATTTAATGAGTACCGGTGTTTCAATTTCGTAGAAATCTTCTTTGTTCAAGTATTTGCGAACCTCTTGCGCAATCTGATGCCGCAGCGCCAATTGTTTTTGTAATTGCGGACGGCGCAGGTCGAGGTAGCGATACTTCATTCTCAGCTCGTCGCCACCGTCGGTATTTTCCTCAATGGTAAACGGGGGGATATCTGATTTGCTTAAAATATTCAGGTTTGTGCAGGCAATTTCCACATCGCCTGTAGGCAGGTTTCTGTTTTTATTGCTTCGTTCTATTACGTTACCTTTTATTTGAATTACATATTCGCGACCAATTTCGCGAGCTTGTGCAGTTATTTCGGGGTTTGCATTTTCGTCAAATGCCAACTGAGTTATTCCATATCGGTCTCGAATGTCGATGAAGGTCATTCCGCCAAGGTTGCGAATTTTTTGAACCCATCCGCTAAGGGTAATTTCTTCTCCCACGTGTTCTATGCGTAGTTCTCCACAATTATGCGTTCGGTACATACTCTTTATTTTTCGGATTTTAAAATAATTAGCAAATATAGCGGAAAGATTTGGATTACATACTGCCCGTGAGAAAACTCCAATAACTGCATTATGTTCATTTTGAAAACAGTTATCCCGAGAATCGGGACGTCTTGATTTTCAGAAAGGCCAAGTATTGAACTTGAAGTTGCTCCAAAAAACAGGTGGCTTTCTTGCTGGCACATAGATCCTGTCTATAAAGTCGAAGTTTATTGACGGATACTCATAGTGAAGGTATTCACTCAAAATTTACAAGCATAAAATTTGAAAATTATGGTATACTTGTGGAATTAGGAATTCACTAGCTTTGGCAAATCTGTTTCGTCGGGGTCGGCTATTGGTATCTTTTAATATCTTTGTTCTCATTAAATACTACCTAAGTTGAGCGGTTTGAACGGAGTGAAAAAGCGCTTTACATAGGTTTAACCCCGATTTAGAAATTGTCGGTTTTCACCGAATAGGTGAGGTAAAAACCTTACAATTTCTTTATCGTGAGCGAAAATCGCTCAATTTGAGTACTACTTTTAAAAAGTATAAAAAAAAGAGTAATGGACGAAATTGTTTGGCAGGTTTTTCAATCGTTTGTTATAGCCGGTATTTGGATTGCACTTGCCACGTTTATTGCCGAAAAGCTTGGCAGTCGCATTGGCGGAGCTATAGCCAATTTACCGTCCACCATTCTGGTATCCTTAGTTTATGTATCCATAGTGCGTTCGCCCCAATATGCAGCTGAAGCAGCATTGGCGGCACCAATGGGAATGGCCATTAATACCGTTTTCTTATTTGTTTTTGTATTGTTGATGAAACGACCATTGTGGATTGCAACTCTGGCCTCGTTAACCGTTTGGTGTTGTTTGGCTTTCGTGGCTTCGCACTTTCCCGACACAGGAATTGTTCCGTTAGTTGTACTGTACCTTTCGGTGATGATTGTTTCATTTTTATTGTTGGAACATGTGTTTAAAGTTCCTTCGGCTGAAAAACGGGCTATTCCTTTTCGGTGGTGGACAATTTTTATGCGTGCGCTTTTTGCCGGTTCGGTTGTTGGGAGCACTGTTGTAATCAGTTCTTTTGCCAATAGTTTTTGGACGGGAATTTTTGCCACTTTTCCAGCTGTTATGTTAAGTTCGATGCTTATTTTACGCCTTGCACAAGGGCCTGACTTTGCCCGTGCTGTGGGAAAAACGATGGTTCTGGCTTCGGTAAATATTATTGTGTTTGCTGGCGCAGTTCATTTTCTGTATCCATTGTGGGGCGTATTGTGGGGAACCGTTGTTGCGTTCCTGTTGGCCACGTTGTTTGTTGTGTTTATTCGACCGTATTTGATGCGAATGAAATAAAATCCCGATCTGGGAGTGATAATTTATAATTGAATTGAGTTCTATGACCGATGAGTTTTTTATGAAAATGGCATACCGCGAAGCTGAGTATGCGTATGAACAGGGTGAAATTCCCGTAGGAGCTGTTATTGCGTGCAATAATCGTGTAATAGCCAAGGCACACAATCAAACAGAACTACTTAACGACGTTACGGCGCATGCTGAAATGCTTGCGTTTACGGCTGCAGCTGAGGCTTTAGGAGGGAAGTACTTAACCGGATGCACGTTGTATGTAACACTCGAGCCGTGTGTTATGTGTGCCGGAGCAGCTTTCTGGACTCAAATTTCGCGTGTTGTGTATGGAGCCAACGATGCCAAACGTGGATATTCGCAGTTTGGAAGACTGTTACATCCTAAAACGGAGGTTGTTGGTGGTGTGTTTGCCAATGAAAGTGCCGTTTTGTTGAAGCAATTTTTTAAAGAAAAACGATAGCTCGGTTGGTTATTGGTTCAACGTGATTTATAAAAATTCAAAAGCCCCCGTATTCTCTCGAATCGGGGGCTTTTTTGAGTGTTAACCGTTACTCAATTATTAGCATCTTTATTTTAGTTGGTTATATAACCTGTAAAAATCTGTGTTGAATTGTTGAGCCTTTTTTTGTGTTCATTCAACAGAAACCAAAAATCAAATTGGTTGGAATTTTTTCGTTGTTTTTTTTAAAATTTGATTACCTGTTTTTAGGCATAAATAAATTGTATTGATTTCGACTTCATCGAACTTTGCTTCGCTACGGTTCTTTTATTGTCCCATTGTCAGTCAGCTGGCGGATTGGAAGAAAATTGATTTTCAGCAAAATACTAACACCGAATGCATAAAAGAGGATATACATTTTTTAATAAAAAAAGACCCTGCAAACCAAATGTTGAGGCTTGCAGGGTCAGGGATAGGGATAGGGAAAATTGTTAATCGATAAAAGTCCAGTTGTGCCAACTATTGCCTAGTGAGGGACTTACTCCAACAAAGGGTGTTTGCTCTTTGTCGTTGATAAGAATGGACTCAATATCGACCTGTTCTTTAACATAGTCTGTAACTTCTTTCAAAGTTGCATTACCTTCGGTTTCTTTTAGTTTTTTTAGCAAAAAATAGGTGAACATGCCATGCTTTTTCTCGTGATAAGGCAATGACGATTGATCTTCGTTACTTGCCGTAAATGCTACCATAGAACCTTTAAGTTTTGTTTTACGGGGTACAATTTTCACTCCTCGTGCAGCCACCAATGGAGTGTTTCTTGCGCCACCACTAAAACAGGCGTCAATAAAAACTACCGTTTTTTTGGTTTTATGCTTGGCCATTTCTTCGTAAAAGTTATTTAGTGCAATGGCGCCATTCAGGTTTTTGCCGTTCATATCGGAAGGAATAAGGTACGGTTCTTTTGTTTTTTCGTGTGGCAGACCGTGGCCTGCATAATAAAAGTAGAATGTACCCTTGCCTTTGGTTTTCTCCATCAGGAGCAAAAATTTGTTAGTGGCCTGGCGCATTTCACCTGATGTTGCATCGGTTAAAAATGTCATGCGGCTATCAGTTACCCCCAAAACTTTTTCTGCATAAAGCTTAAATGCATAGGCATCATTTCGGGCATAATCAACATTAACTTCACTTCTCAATCCATTTTGTTTTGTAGCATAATCTTCGTTTCCGATAATTAGAGCAAAAATATATTTCGATTGTACTCCTGTTTCCGGAATATCTTTATCCACATCGCAATTGGGAGTAAATCGGTAAGCCACATTTCCCATACTTGCATATTGATTTGCCTGGGCTATTTGTTGCTGTTTCGTTCTTAATTGGTATTCTTCATTGGCCGTATTGCCGTGAATATCGGTAGCAGAAATTTTTATTTGTTCACTTGTCGAATTAGCGTAATGAACTGCTTGAAATTTGTTGGTTGGTTTATCCGGTTTTGATTTGGTATTGTTAATCGAAACAGTTAGAATTTCTGATTCGTCCGTAATTGTAAACAGGAGCTTTTCGCCTACTGAAGCGATTTTAATTTTGCCGTTATCTTCATTGTGTGAATTTAGCGCGATTTCCGGTTCATTTGTTTCCGGATTGAGCTTAACAATCATTTTTCGTGCTTCGGCTAGTTTTTCGGTGTAGGCAGGCATGCCGGAAAAGTTTTCAACAATTAGCTGATAGTACTTTGCAGCTTCCTTATGATTGTTTTTATCGTTAAAGTGTTTAGCTAAATTTTCGTAAGTCTGGAAATAGGTAGGGTCAAGTTCAATTATTTTCTTCCAATCGCTTACAGCCTTGTTGTTTTCATTTATTTTTGTGTATAGTTCAGCTCTTTTATTATAGGTTTTTAGATGTTTATGATTCATTGCCAGTATCCGGTTCAGGTCATCAATGGCATCATTGAAATTCAGTGTATGTTCGTTAATCATACTTTTTATTTCGTAAACCTCAATATTTCGGGGGTCAATTTTAATGGCTTCGATACAATGGGCTAACCCGATTCGGTATTTTTCTCTTTTGTCCAGTGTTCTGGCCAACCAAATCATGGTATTTATGTTTTTATTGTTGATTTGTAATGCTTTACGAAAAAATATTTCGGCATCGCGGTAATTTTCAAGCGCGTAATCTACTGTGGCTGTCCGAAAGTAAGTTTGCTCGTTCAAATCAACCTTCAGAAGATCGGAAGCCGCTTTGCGTGCCTGTTTGTATTTGTTTAAAGCAGCAAGATGGTCTACTTTTAGCATGTTGGCTCGCAGGTTCTTGCGTTTCCGTAAAAGTGCCTTTTCGGCTAATATCAATCCATCTTTGTAATTTCTCAACTGGTAATGCAGTTCCGATGCATTGAGCATGTAAGTTTCATCTTTCGGGTAAAATTGGTGAAGTGATCGATAGTCTTTCAGCGCTTTTTCAGGCTGATTGTTTTTTTTGTAACATTCGGCGCGTAATACGAGTGTCTTTTCATCAGATGAAGCCAACTCAAGCCCCCGACTAAGTTCATCGATTGCCCTTTCGTAATTTTGTGCTTCAAAGAGTTTTTCTCCAACCTTGCGGTGTTTGCGTACGCTTTGTCCGGCAAGACTATAGCAAACCGTTATTAGAAGTATAAATGTTAAGATTCGTTTCATAACCGTACGTTTTTAATTACAAAGTTTGTCGCATGAAAAACCCCAGGAACTTTGTCTTATCGTATTGCTAAAAGCCTAAACAAAAGTAAGGTATTCTTTATGGAGAAAAAACTACGGAAAACCCTTACTTTTTCCGTATAAATACCAATGAGTTAGGTGTTTGATTGCGTATTTGAAATCAATATAAATAACGAGCAATTGCGTTTTTTTATTTTTAAATTTGAGTGTTTTCCCTTTTTCAGTTTCGAAAACTGTTAGTAAAGCTACATTGAAACTTATTTTAATTGATTTTCTTCTACTCCAGCAGCTGGCGGACATTGGGCAAAAGAAGATATACCCATGGTTTAATCAAACCGTTTTATGAACATAATGAATTGAAGGGTGTTTGCTAACTGTTAATCAACATTAAAAATCACCTTATGCGTATAATATCATTCATTTTGCTGATGGCAATTTTTTCGATGGGAATAGCACAGCAAAAAACAGTACACGATTTTTCGGTAACCGATATTCACGGCGACGAGTTTAAGATGAGCGATTTGGCCGGGAAAAAAGTGATGATTGTAAATACAGCTTCTGAATGTGGTCTTACACCACAATACGAAGGGTTGGAGGCATTGTATAAACAATTTAAAGATGACAATTTTGTAATTATTGGCTTTCCTGCCAATAACTTTTTGAATCAGGAGCCGGGTACAAATGCAGAGATTGCTACTTTTTGTCGGAAAAACTATGGAGTGTCGTTTCCTATGATGAGTAAAATATCAGTAAAGGGAGACGATCAGCATGAGCTGTATAAGTGGCTTACAACGAAGGAGTTGAATGGATTGGAAGATTCAAAAGTGCAATGGAATTTCCAAAAGTATTTGATTAATCCTGATGGAACGCTGGCTAAAGTCTTTTCGCCACGCACCGATCCGCAAGCCGATGAAATTATTAACTGGATTACAGAATAAGGTTATTCTTTTGCTATGGCTAATGACGCTAGTGATACGTGAGCAGCTCCGGCTTCCAAAAGCGTGTCTACGCACGATGCTAAGGTCGAGCCTGTAGTAACCACATCATCAACAACTAAAATGTGTTTTTTTGTGAATACAGACTCGTCCTTAACTTCGAAAATAGATTTTACATTTTCGTATCGTTCGTACCGTCCTTTGCGGGTTTGGGTTTCGGTATGAACGTTTCGCACGAAGTTTTTTGCGTCAATTGGTTTGTCCATACCTTGACTAAGGCCTAAAGCAACCATGTAGCTTTGGTTGTAGCCCCGTATGTGTTCTTTTTTAGGATGTAGTGGAACCGGCACAATAACGTCGATCTCGTTAAAAACCGAGTTTGCAACTTCATATCCAAATTCGCGTCCCAGCACAATGCCAATCTGTGGTTCGTGTTGATATTTTAGTTTATGAATGAGCTTTCGAAACCGATTTTCTTTTAAAAAGTAGTAAAATGCAGTTGCATACTTTACGGGTGTCCGACCCCAAAAAAGTTGATGAAAATCATTCTCTTTCCACAAATGAAAATGCGTGCGTGGAAGTTTCATGATGCAATCACCACAAATAGTGTCCTCATGCTTGAAAAGCCGCTCGCCGCAACTGCTGCAAATCGATGGCCAGATGAGCCCCAGCAGGTCGTCTGTTAGTTCAGTAATATATTTTTTTAAGCCAATTTTTACCATCGTGGTCCAAATGCGTTGGGAATATGTTTTAACTTATGCTCAGTTCCATTGCTCCAAATGGTAATTACATCGAAACGGGCTTCCTTGTCGGTGTTGTTTTCTTCGATGTAAGCATTTGCGGCAGCTACCAAGTGCTTTTGTTTTGCTTTTGTGAGTGCATCTTCGGGTGCTGAGAGAATACCCACGGTGCGTGTTTTTACCTCTACAAAAATTATTTCCCGATCGCTGCTTACAATCAGATCAATTTCTTTTTTGCGCCATCGGTAATTGTTGGCTTCAATGGTAAAGCCATTTTTCTCGAAAAAATTCGTTGCCATTACCTCGCCCCACTTTCCAAGTTCCGATTGCTTACTCATAATAGGTATGTTAATGTATAGCCATTATTGTTTTTTGTTATTTTGGCCGTTGCTCCGCATACTATTGGGAGGTTTTTTTTCATGTGTCCGAATGAAGCTCCAAAAAACAATGGTAAGTCCGCAGGAACTTGCGATTTAATAATTTCTTCGGCTTCTTGTCCGAAAGGAATTGTATTGTCGTTCATATCGGTCATGCCGCCAACTACGAGGCCACTTATTTTAGAAAAAACACTACCTAGACGCAAGTTTACCATCATGCGGTCAATGTGGTAAAGGTATTCGTCAAGGTCTTCGATGAAAAGAATTTTCCCTGAAGGTTCAATATCATGTGGAGTGCCGCGTAAGCTGTAAAGCATCGACAGGTTTCCTCCGGTAAGTATTCCCTGGGTTGGGGTAGGGGTATTTAGTTTGTGTTCCGGAAGTTGTATTTCGAATTGTTTTTTCCCCATCAGAATGTCAATGGCAGCATTGAAGGCTGAGGCACTTTCCGCTTCGGTTACGTTCACGGGCATTATGCCATGCAAACTCATTATTCCCAAGCTACTTAGGGTATTGTGGAGTGCTGTAATATCTGAATATCCTAAAATCCATTTGGGATTGCTTCGGAATTTTGTCCAGTCTATCTTGTCCAGAAAACGCGCTGTTCCGTAGCCACCCCGGGCACAAATTATTGCGTCGATGGCGTCATTGTCGAGCATCGATTGAAAATCGGTAAGGCGTAATGCATCGGAGCCTGCCAGTTGGTTTTCGCGTGCACCAATCGATTTTCCCAGTAAAACATTGATATTTCGTTGGTTAAGGAGCTCTATTGCTTTTGTTAATTCATTGGGCACTATGGCCCGGGCAGTTGATAAAATTCCTACGGTACTGTTTTTCCGGAGCGGTTTGGGACGAATAAAATTAGTAATAGTCATACATTCAGTTTTATAACTTGAAGCGAATCGCTATATTTGTGACCTGCTTTTTTGAAGTGGAATTTTCAGTTGACATCAAAATAAAATTGTCACCCTTTTCATTGATTGTTTTATGTGGTTAAGGGGGTTCCTTTTTTTTCTGCGGTTGGCTTTTTTATGTTTCATAAAGACAGCCGCAAGCAAAAAAATGTTAAAAGATCTTCAAAAGCATGGGTGCGTTTTCGCACGAAATTACAATAATTGGTTCGTTAAAAAAAACATTGCTTAAAAATCGAATTATGAAATACAAACGTTTTTTAATAACTTCTGCGCTGCCTTATGCCAATGGTCCTGTGCATATCGGGCATTTGGCCGGGGTTTATGTGCCTTCTGATATTTATGTGCGCTATTTACGCCAACTGGGTAAAGATGTGAAATTTATTTGTGGATCAGATGAGCATGGTGTGCCAATCACCATTAAGGCAAAAAACGAGGGCATTACCCCGCAAGATGTGGTAGATCGTTATCACGTCATGAATAAAGAATCGTTTAATAAATTTGGTATTTCATTCGATATTTATAGCCGTACAAGCAATAAAGTGCATCATGAAACGGCTTCGGAATTTTTTACAGAACTGTACAATAAAGGGGAATTTACTGAACAAACCTCGGAGCAATATTACGATGAGGAACGCAAGCAGTTTTTAGCCGACCGGTATATAAAAGGAACATGTCCAAAATGTAGTTATGATGAGGCTTACGGCGATCAGTGTGAACAGTGTGGTACTTCGCTGAGTCCAATGGAATTAATAAATCCATATTCAACCATATCGGGTAATAAACCCATTAAAAAAGAAACTACACACTGGTATTTGCCGCTCGATAAGTATGAGCCCACGCTGCGAAAGTGGATTTTGGAAGATCACAAAGAGTGGAAACCCAATGTTTACGGACAGTGCAAATCGTGGTTAGACGATGGCCTGCGGCCGCGTGCTGTTACGCGCGATTTAGATTGGGGAGTGCCCGTTCCGGTTAAAGGCGGCGAAGGTAAAGTGCTGTATGTGTGGTTCGATGCTCCTATTGGATATATTTCTGCTACCAAAGAACTCACTCCCGATTGGGAAAAATACTGGAAAGACAAAGAAACCAAGCTGGTGCACTTTATCGGGAAAGACAATATTGTGTTTCACTGCATTATTTTCCCGGCAATGCTTAATAAAGCCGACGGCTATATTTTACCCGATAATGTGCCTGCCAATGAATTTCTTAACCTTGAAGGCAACAAAATTTCCACCTCGCGCAACTGGGCGGTGTGGCTTCATGAGTATCTTGAGGAGTTTCCGGGTAAGGAAGATGTTTTACGCTACACCTTAACGGCCAACATGCCCGAAACAAAAGACAACGATTTTAGCTGGGCCGATTTCCAGGCTCGAAATAATAATGAGCTGGTTGCAATATTTGGAAACTTTGTAAACCGTGCTCTGGTGCTTACTCAAAAGTACTATGGAGGAAAGGTTCCGCAACCGGGAGAGTATACCCAATTCGATAAAGAGACCATCGAAATATACCAGACTGCACGCCAAAAAGTTGAACATGCACTTGAGCACTATAAATTTCGGGAAGCATTACGCGAAGCAATGAATTTGGCACGATTGGGAAATAAGTACCTGGCTGATACCGAACCGTGGAAAGTGGTGAAAACCGATGAGGAGCGTACGAAAACCATTATGTATATTAGTTTGCAAATTTCGGCAGCATTAACTTCATTGCTGGAGCCGTTTATCCCGTTTAGTGCAACAAAATTGGCCAAAATGCTGAATACGGATGTGAAGTGGCAAGAGATAGGAAATATGGATCTTTTGCAACCCGGTCATCAAATTAACAAACCCGAACTATTGTTCGAAAAAATTGAAGATACACAAGTAGAGGCTCAGCGTAAAAAATTACAAGACACCAAAAAAGCCAACGAAGTAGCCGCAAAGGAACTGCCGGAAGCGAAAGAAGAGATTACATTCGACGATTTTTTGAAAATGGATATTCGTGTAGGCACTATTTTGGAGGCCGAAAAAGTAGCCAAAACAAAGAAGCTACTCAAAATGAAGGTCGATACCGGTATCGATCAGCGAACAGTAGTTTCCGGAATTGCGGAATTTTTTGAGCCCGAGAAAATTGTTGGTCAGCAAGTGAGTATTCTTATCAATTTGGCACCGCGAAAAATACGCGGTATTGAATCGCAGGGAATGATTTTAATGGCCGAAAATCCCGATGGAACGCTGCGGTTTATACAGCCCGGCGAGCAAACGGTAAACGGAAGCACTATTAATTAGGTTTAATAAAATATCGATTATAAACAAATTTTTGTAGATTTGGCGGTGCTAAAATAAGTTGTATGAACTATGTAAACGTAGCTATTGGAGCTTTAATACGGGCATTAAAAAATTAAAAGAAAATACTTGAATTTTAAGTTATGATAAAAGAATCGCGCAGCAGATCTATTGTAAAGGCCTTATCATGGCGAATATTAGCAACACTTACCACGGGAGCCCTCGTGTACGCTTTTACCGGGCGTTTGGATTGGGCTGCATATGTCGGGGGGCTTGAGGCCATAATAAAGTTGCTGTTTTTTTACGCGCACGAACGTGCATGGAATAGAATTAACTTTGGACGAAAAGAGTACAAACCCAAAGTAGTTTGGTTTACCGGCCTCTCTGGTAGTGGAAAGAGTACATTGGCCGAAGCGTTGTATAAACGCATGAAGGAGGAGAATATTAAGGTTGAACAACTGGATGGAGATATAATTCGTAATATTTTCCCCAAAACCGGGTTCAGCAAAGAGGAGCGTAACAGGCATGTGAGACGCGTTGGTTTTTTGGCGTCGAAACTCGAAGAGAATGGTGTAACCGTTATTGCTTCATTTATTTCGCCCTACCGCGAATCCCGCGAATTTGTTCGCAGTCAGTGCGCTAAATTTGTCGAAGTATATGTAAGTACTCCGATTGAAGTCTGCGAACAGCGCGATGTAAAAGGGCTATACAAAAAAGCTCGCAAAGGTGAAATCACTCAATTTACAGGTATCGACGATCCTTATGAAGAGCCGTTGAATCCCGAAATTGAGATCGATACATCGAAGTACACTGTTAGCGACAGCGTTGATATGATTATGAAAAAACTGACGAAGCTGTAGAAACGGTGCCAAATTTTAAATGAATTTACTGGAAGTAAATAACTTATCTATTTCTTTGCCCGGAATGATTTCTTTAGTAGAGAACATCTCTTTTGCACTGAAAAAGGGAGTTGTAACCGGATTGGTAGGCGAGTCGGGAAGTGGTAAATCTATTACCGCACATTCCGTACTTAAACTTTTACCTTCTCCTTTAATATGCAGCGGTCAGATAATTTGGAAACAACCCGAATCTTCTGATATTGATCTTCAAAACACTGTAGGAAAAGACTTGCGGCGGTTTCGCGGAGGAAAGGTTGGAATGGTTTTTCAAGACCCGAGCGCAAGTTTAAATCCTTCTATTCGCATTGGAAAACAAGTGTTGGAAGCGCTGTTCTTGCATCGCGATATACGAAAAAAAGCGGCAAAAAGAGTAGTACTCGATATATTTGCCAAAGTACAACTGCCCAATCCTGAACGAATATTCAAATCCTATCCCTTTCAATTATCGGGTGGCCAGCGCCAACGCGTTATGATTGCCATGGCGCTTATCAATAATCCGGAACTGTTAATTGCCGATGAGGCCACAACAGCTTTAGATGTAACTGTACAGTACGAAATTATCGAGCTGCTCAAAAAAATGCAGGAAGAGCGTCAGCTTACCGTTTTGTTTATTACCCACGACCTGTCTTTGCTCAGCGGATTTGCCGATAACCTGATGGTGATGCGTAATGGGAAAATTATTGAACAGGGCGCATTCGAACACGTTTTTAGTAGCCCGGATGAAGCCTACACCAAAGGACTGGTTGCTTGTCGGCCGGTTCTTAGCTCACGAGGCTTTCGGTTGCCTATGGTCGAAGATTTTGAACACAATCCAAATTATAGCCGGCAAAAGTTGGAGCCCAATGTTTTGAATGAAGTAACCGGATTATTTTGCACCGAAAATGTAAATATTTGGTATAATGCGGGTTCATCAAGTGCATTTCATGCTGTTAAAAACGTTTCTTTTTGTGTGCACAAAGGTGAAACACTCGGATTGGTCGGTGAATCGGGGTGTGGTAAAACCACGCTAAGCAAAGCGCTTTTGCAACTTATTCCGTATGGCGGGCAAATGACGCTCGATGGTAACATTCTTGCATATCGTAGCCGCTCAGGTGAACTGGCATTCCGACGAAAGATTCAGTTCGTTTTTCAGGATCCATATACTTCGCTTAATCCTCAAATTTGTATCGGAAATTTATTAATCGAAGTGCTTAAAGTGCACAAAGTTGAAAACGGACAAAAGGCACTTACATCAAGAGCATTGAAGTTGCTTGAACAAGTGGGGCTCACGCCCAATTATTTTAGTAGTTACCCGCACCAGTTATCAGGGGGGCAGCGGCAACGTGTAGCTATTGCCAGAGCACTGGCAACGGAGCCCGATGTCATTGTACTCGACGAAGCTGTGGCAGCATTGGATGTATCGGTTCAGGCAAAAATTTTGAACTTACTAAACGATCTGAAACAAAAATTCCAACTAACTTACTTGTTTATTTCGCACGATTTGGAAGTTGTTCATTACATGGCCGATCGGATTATGGTAATGAAAGATGGCGAAATTATTGAGGTCAATACTGCAACCGATCTGTTTAAAAAGCCCATGCAAGAATATACCCGCACACTTATTCAGACGGTAAAAACGTGAAGCGATTTGCAGCTTAGATTATTCCGTGTTGGAGTGCTTTTTTTGTGAGTTCAGCCATGTTTTTGCTGTTGGTTTTCCGGAAAATATTCTTTCTGTGCACCTCAACGGTATTGACCGACACACTTAATTTTCGCCCAATTTGTGCTGAGCTTTTCCCGTCGACAATCATTTTTATTATTTCTTTTTCGCGGCGTGTGAAAATTACTTGAGTGTCCTCTTCCAAACACCCTCTTTCTAATAATTTACTTACGGGAGTACTAAAAAACGTGTGTCTTGAAGGGCATGTTCTATTGCATGAATAATGTCTGAAACGCCACTGCTTTTTGTTACGTATCCGTCAATTTTTTGCGATAACAGGGTTTGAATAACGGCTGATTCGCAGTGCATGCTGTAGATAATGACTTTGGTTTTGGTGTGAATATTTTTTATTTTTCGTGGCGTGTTTACTTCACTAAGGTAATCGCTCATCGATAAATCAGTAATTACAATATCTAAGGTGTTTGTATTGAGTATAAAAAAAGCCTTTTTTTGAGTTTGAGAAGTGTAAATGTCAGCATTTTTAAAGTGGTCTTTAATCAGACCGCACAGTCCTTTGAGCACAATTTCGTGGTCGTCGATAAGTAATATGCTGAATTGCTTCTCTGTAATCATGCCAAAACTTTTCTGATTAATATTGCTCTTCCCTTCATCCCTGCCGATCTTTATAAAAATGTTTGTACGGGATTTTTATGATAATATTTGTTCCCTGATTAATAACAGAGGAAATTTCGAACCGACCACGCAGCAATTCACTGCGCACCTGCATAATTGATATTCCTTTGCCGCTTCTGCTGTTTAAAACTGATTCCGGATTGAATCCCATACCATCGTCTTCAATAAAAACGGTAAGCTCTCGCTGATTAACCATAAATTGTACAATTACATGATTGGCATTGGCGTGTTTGGCAATATTGGTTAGTGCCTCTTGTACAATTCTGTATATCTCTTTTTGCGTACCAATAGCTAGTTTATTTACAATTGTAGTGTCGGGAATAAATTCAAATTTCATGTTTATTTCCTCCTGTATAACACGCTGTCCCATCTCTTTAAGTGCAAAATCGAAATCAGTAGTGATAAGTTGTGGAGGGGCCAAATTATGAACAATATTTCTAATTTCGTTGTGTGTATCTTCAAGTTTTTGAGATAGTTCTGATAAGTGCTGATGCGAATCGCTTTTGTTTAAATTATTAATGAATAACCTAAGGCTTGTAATACGGCTGCCCAATTCGTCGTGGAGTTCTCTTGCAAGTGTTGCTTTGTGCTCCTCCCGTTCCGTTAGAATTTTTGCTGTTCGGTAATTATTTACCAGTTTTGCGATCAGTGAAATTAAGTTAGTAGCGATAAATACAGCTATGCCAAAAAGTAAAAGAATTATCCAACCGTATTTATGCCACAAATTAGGCTGAATTTTTATCAGATATGTTGTGTAACCGGATTGTAGCGATAATAAAAGATGCGAATTGCTTTTTTGTTGAATTGAATGGATCTTTATTGCTGGTTTTCCTTTTATTGCGTCAATTTTTGCATGAGGCATGAACTTATTATTTGTAAAAATCAGAAAGTCTTTTGTTGCTACTACGTACTTCAGGTCGGCGTATTGCGTGTTGTTCACTGGAGAGATGTTAAGCATGTTGTCATAAGGTATTTTTTTTGTTGATATGACGTTTAGCATCGTGTCGACATCGAATATTTGTCCGTCTTTACTGTACAGCTGAAAACCCTTTCCTTGAATAAGCCCGGGTGAATACACACTTAAAAGGTTGTTGATATTAAATTTTTTTTCAATTGCCACTCCGCTAATTCGTTTCCCTTTCGGATTAAAAACCAATAGGCTGTCGCAAAATAAATTACTGTTGGTTTTAAAGTGACTAAAAATGTAAGTGTGTTCGTCTATTTTTATCGGATAATTATTCATGTACGATAAAGGGGCATGCATGGCATAGGGTGGACAAAAAAACGATAAATCGTCATCCAAAATCATCAAATAAGAATTACTATCGTGATATTTTTGGGATGTATCTCGCATGTTTGCAGCTGCATGTGTATGCAGAACATACTCATTTGCCCCGTCGTTATCAATATCGATAGCAAGAGGATCGCGTTTTATAATCGTATTTGTGGAAGCACTTTTTGTTATTTGCTTCGTTTTTGTATCGAATTTGTAAAGTCGGCGGGGGATCAAACTAAATCCTGCACTTATATTGAAAAATAGTTCTTTATAGCCGTCGTTATTGGTGTCGAGTGCTTCAATAAAGTCGGTGTATAAATGCACTCTATTTTTTATTAGCCTGGTGGTATCAATGAAGATGTTACGGAATACGAACTCGTCTCCCTGGGTTGGGTCAATGCAATTTAGGAAAATCGAATCGTAGTGACTGTGAATAGTGAAAATTTCTGTAATGCCATTGTTGTTGTAATCGCAAAACTGTGGAACTGAGCGCCTGATGTACCTTCCCGTGTGGTTCCAAATCCCTTCTATTTTATTGTCCAGTGTTCTGCATTGAACTGTTGTGCGTCTGTAGTCGGCCGACAATTGAAACCCGTAATACCAGAATTGCTCACTTACACCATCATTATCTATGTCGTTATAGAAATATTGTTTGTTTTTAGAATTTAGCTCTTCAACAACTTTTGCACTGTATTTGGGTGTAAATAAAAAGTACATTATCCCTACAATAACAATAATTATTGTAGCGTAAATCCCATTGATAAATAGAGTATTATATTTTCTGATATTGATATTTTGCACGTTATCAAAATTAGAAACAATTTTAGTGTGGTTAGCAATTGTTTTTACTTTTTTTGATCTGTAGCTGCGACTAATTTGTTGTTTTGGTAGGTATTATTACCCAAGTGGTAAATTGATGTTATTGTTTGTTAATGATGACAAAATGGGGTAACTGATGATTAGTAGCCTGTTCAGGTTAGGAATGGAGTGTTCAAGAGGATTGGAACAACCTTGTTTTCACACGCGCTTTCATCGTTGTAAAAGCAAAATTCGCCCCACTCATTACCGAAATTCCGATATGGAATTGTGCAGTAGGCAAGTGGGGCAAATTTGTTTTCGTTATTTTAGTTTTTCGAAAAAACAGATGTTAATGAGTGTAAATTAGTTTTATTGATAATTTGTTTTGCTTCGCTTTTATAAAGGTATTCAATCCGGTCTTTGTAACGATCTGTAACTTTTCCCCGAACAATTTTCATTGTGGAGTTCATCATTTTATTTTGTTCGGTAAAGCCTTCTTCAAGTACTGCTATAGCTGATGGTAACCATCTTTCTGGAAATTCTCCCTCAAAACGGCCCCCTTTTCGGAAGTCATTAACATCTGCCTGTATGAGCTTAAGAGCTGATTTTTGTCCTTCTTCGCTCATCCGATCAACTTTTTGGTTTTGAAGCTCGGCAGTAATGGCCTCGTAGTTTGGGAAAATCAGCCCTACAGTATATGGATTTTGATCATTGTGCAGCACAACCTGATTAATAAATTGCGTTTTTTCTGTCAAGGCTTCCTCAATGGCTTCCGGACTGTACTTTTCTCCATCATTGCTAATGAGCAGGCTTTTAAATCGTCCCAATACATATAAAAAGCCGTCCTGATCTACGTACCCCAGGTCACCTGTGTGGAGCCAGTCATCTTTTATGGTTTCTTTTGTAGCTTGTTCGTTTTTCCAGTAGCCGTGCATTACGTTTTCTCCTTTTACCACAATTTCGCCCTTTTGGCCTTGGGGTACCGGTTTTCCATTATCGTCGCAAATTTTCAGCTCCAGATTACTTACTAAAAATCCACTCGATCCGAGCTTGTGTTTATGTACGGCGTTTGAACTAATTATTGGAGTGGCCTCCGATAATCCGTAACCTTGCATCATGGGAATTCCAATGGCATAAAAGAATCGTTGGAGTTCGATATCGAGTAGCGCACCTCCTCCAATAAAAAATTTCAGGTTTCCCCCAAAAAAGTCTCTGATTTTACTGAATAAAATTTTATCAAATAATGAAAGAAACGGTTTTCTCAATGCATTAAGGCCTTTACCTTTATTGTAACCTTCCTTATTGAAGGCATAAGCATTTTTTATTGCCATTTTGTAAAGCCCCCACATTAATTTCCCTTTTGCTTTAATGCCGGCTTCAATATTTTTCTTGAAGTTTTTGGCCAAAGCAGGAACACTGAGGAGCAAGTCGGGCTTAATCTCCTGA
>JAQICA010000074.1 GCA_027858775.1 Salinivirgaceae bacterium
TGCTTCAAGCTAGAAGGTACCCGCAAAAGAAACTTATGTCAATCCCTAAACTCATGGTAAATAAGGCACTATTGAGTAAGTACCCCATGCGGGCTGGCCTGATCAAATTGGCGGGCTAGTGTAGGGGTGAATGTTCTACTCGAATTAATCTATAAATTGATTGAAAATCATAATTATGGATTGTATGAGAGTAAATCCCGATATAGAAAATACTACAATTGTTTCAACAATTGTTTTATATTTTCATAATCGGGGTTCAATCAATAAAAATGATATAAAAGAGGCTTGTTCAGCTTTTATATGTCATTTAATTTATTGAACAGAGCGGGTTGAAGCGTAATTTGATCTTGAATTTCCGCCAGTTGTCGGACTAAAGATTTGCAATTATTTTTTTCAAGAAAAAAAGTTTATTGAAGAAACTCCACAACTTTTTCAACTGATCCAATTTTAGCCGGGTACGCCCCATAAAAAAAAGGTACAGCCATTAACGTTTACGGCTGTACCTTTTTTATCGGAATGGTTTTAACGATTATTCTATTTGGGAATCGAACGAGTTAACAAACTTTTGGAATTCGGTTCCTTTTGCATACATCTCTTTATTAATGTAAGCAATCATTGGCTCAAACTTCTTTGGTTCAATGTATCCGGGTTGAACATGAATAATTTGACTCTTTTCATCAATAAACACATATGTTGGGTACGAAAGTTTACCTTGCGTAAGTGCTATTGCAATATCGTGGGCACTTCGTCTCCCCTCTTGAGTGTTTTCAAATGTATGACCAGCAAACTTAACTGGATCGGTGCTTTCTGCATTAAATTTCACTGCGTAGAAATTTTCATTTATGTACTCTGCAATTACCGGATGGGCAAAGGTGTTTTCATCCATTACTTTACACCATTTACACCAGTCGGTATATAAATCAACAATCATTTTTCGTGGTTCTACTTTGTTTTTTGCTTCGGCTTCTTCAAAAGAAAGCCAATTGATTTTCTGTGCAGATGAGGCAAAAGAAATTAGTCCCAACGCAATTAGAAGGATAAAGAGCTTAAAATTTTTGGCTTGTAAAATCATAATTTATATTCTTAAATATTCATATATATACATACTTCGCACATGGTATTTACAAATATCATGCAAAATTTTTACAAGTCACAAATTTCAACAAATCTTTTTAGTAATTTTTTCCCGCTTTCATTTTCTTCCAGAATTGTAAGCAATACATATGGGTCTAATCCATCAACCGTTAGCTGAACGGCATTTATTTCGATGTACTTTTTGAGCACATCGGCGCTAAATTCCGGATGGAACTGGCACGACCACATGTGGTTGTTATAGCGAACAACCTGATAGAAATCAATATTATTTGCCCCCAAGAGTTGAATTTTCTCCGGAAACTCAACAACTGACTGATTATGATACTGATAGACGTGGAATTTATCGAACAACAAGCCAAAAAGTCGATCATTATATGCTTCCACTTCTAATCGAATTTTCACATACCCCACTTCAGGTCCCCAATCTCTGTAATCGACCTTACCTCCAAAAGCTTTCACCATAGCTTGATGACCGAATCCTATTCCCAATGCAGGAACTTCTGTGTCGCAAATCGTTCCGATCCATTCTTCTAAATCGAGCATCCAATCGTCTTCAAACGTCAACATGTCATGCGATCCGGTAATAATTATTCCGGCATAATCATCTGGTATTGGAAATGAAAGTGTTTCGTCTTTTGCATTAAACACCTCCACCTGTTGCCAGCCTATCCCCATAGCGGCAACCAACATGTCTTCAAAATCCCCATGTTGTTTCTTAACCGCATCATAAGTCGATCCGGTTTTAACAATCAACAACTTTTTCATATGTTACATCCCCTTTTAATCCCTATTCTATAACATACAAATATAGAAAATAATTGGTTGCAGGTGTACAATTTCTACTTTTTTGAATAATTAAAAGCAATTAAAAACAATGTTCAAAAACTGTATTTAAAACGTAACACCCCCATTTTACCTATGTTCCCAAACTCTGTTTGTTTGCTTCCGTAGAAGAATTGCCCCATCAATGACACACTCATATTATTGGATACAAACACATTAACCGTGGGACTAATAAAGGCTGACATATCGTCGGGGTTTAAAATAGCAGAAACGCCAGTCGTTACCAATGGTGAAATGTTATAAGAAATTTGATAAAAGATATTGAATCGCCCCCTGCTTAAATTTTTTGGTGATAGTTCCTCATTACTGAAAACGGAGAGTGCTCCAGCGTTCTGTTTCTTGCCCGCAGAGTTATGCAACATTCCACATTGCATGTAAAGGGTGCTTTCAAATGTATAATCGGCAGAAATAGAAGTAACTACAGTACTTGCAGTATCGCGGAAATCTGCTTTAGGATGAAAAACCGTAGTTTCGCCCCTGAGAGCTGCTCCATATATATTCCCCGAAAACCCAACGCCTCCTACATAATCGGATTTAACCAGTCCGCCTAAAACCTGAAAGTCAAAATTCCATTTGTTAAATCGGTATAAACCGGCAAGAGCCATTTCGCTGAACGTACTGCCAGCCTTATAAACGAGCTGAGCACTTGATGTATACGAAGTATAATACTTTACACTTATAGCATCGGTTCCGGGACGTTCCTCGTACTCAAAGTCAAAATACGAATAGGTGTTAAATACATCGTTGGGATTCCAAACAAGGTTTAAGCCCCAGTTAATGCGCTGCCGCCCGATGGTAACTTCCCAATTTGCTTTTGTAAACTGCACAAAAAATCGATCAATTTCGGATAGGCCTACAACTGAAGAGTCGGCAAGCCAAGCCTTATGAAGTTTGACAAAATAACCTTTCGAAAAAGCATTCTTCGAATAGTCTGGCAAAATCTTTACAAAATCGCCATACACAAGTCTATTTCGCGCCTGCACCTCTGCAGTTAACCAATCCATGGGGTAATACTTTAAACGCAACCGATTATGAAATGAATTATCCGATAACCAGTTTCCATCTGCCTGATGTGGCACAAAAACTGTTTGCACATCTTTCACATAGCCGGAAAACTCAAACGGAGAGACTTCACCTATTTGTTGACTAAAAGATGGCATACAGCCTATAACTAGTAAAATTGTGAGTAATTTATTCTTCATACCAAATAGTTTAAGTTCGCATCTATATCAAAATATCTTTTCATCGAACATTTGGCTACTTATTAGCCCTTCTTATTTCTGCATTCGTAGCAAAAAAATGCGGTTTAAAAAAGTGACTTAGTCCACTTCTGTATACAACTACCTTTTCACCGATCTTTGTCGGATGCCACACTCTGTAAGGATGCTCAAATGTGAGGCGGCACCACCACCGAATTACATTTTGGCAAACGGCATTGCATCGTACCGGATATATTAAACAATAAAACACTGAATACTTTTCCATGTGAATAATAAAAAAAAGGTTCTGTACAATGCAGGTACTTACACAAAGCTTTAAAATGTCCCTAAAAAGACTCCAACAGCCGCCTTACAGCCACGTTGAAAACAGTAATCCCAATTTCCGGGAGGCTTTGATTTCCAAAGTGTCCGGGCATAGCTCCGTTAAAGCTATGCGAGAACGGGGGCTTGCTTTTGAAGTTTTATTACCGGGCAAACCAAAATGTTAAGTCTTTTCTTCGATATACTAAATACACAACAGATAAATTTCAGAGGCTGCTTTTCCGCGATCAGAATCACGCGAAAAGTAGCTCTAAGAAAAAGCTATTTGGTTTCATCGCTCAGCACTTTACCATCTTCAAATGTAATTACACGCCTCGCTTTTTTCACAACACGCGAATCATGCGTGGAGAAAATAAATGTGATTTGTTCTTCGCTGTTAAGGCGTTCCATAATATCGAGTAGGTTTTCAGTTGAAGCCGAGTCGAGGTTTGCAGTAGGCTCATCAGCCAAAATAAACATAGGCTTAGGTGCCAATGCTCTGGCCACGGCAACACGCTGCTGTTGCCCACCCGATAATTTTGATGGTCTGCTATTCATACGATCGGCAAGTCCAACGGCCTTAAGCAGAGCTTCGGACCGGCTTTTACGCTCTTGTGATGAGCGTTTTTGCAATTCCATAATAAACTCAACATTTTCGCGCGCCGTTAATACCGGTATAAGGTTATATGCCTGAAATACAAAGCCAATATTCATCAATCGAAAATTAATAAGCTTTGAACCTTTTAATTCATTTACATTTGTCCCGTTTACAATAATATCTCCTTCGGTAACATTATCGAGCCCCCCGAGGAGGTTGAGCAGGGTTGTTTTGCCGGAACCCGATGGACCTACAATTGCAGCAAATTCGCCCTTTTCGAACGATAAATTTACTCCATTCACGGCGTGTACCGGAACATCATTATCGTTATATATTTTTTTTACGTTTTTAATATCGATTATAGCCATAACAAATTAGTTTAAGGATTAATAGAATTTACATATCGGTTCTAATTGCTTCTGCGGGCTTCAATTTAAGTGCCCGGCGTGCCGGAACTATAGATGCTATAATGCCTGTAATAAGCACCATAATTGTAATATGTAGTGCCATTTCTGGTGTAATGTCGGGGTACATAACCGGATCGTAACCAAAACTCCGAAGACCCTGGCCATACAGCCCCGATAGATCAATACCAGATCTTGCAGTAAGCATTGACGTGCCATAACCAATCGCAATGCCAATAACTCCGGCAAATCCAGATAAATAGACGCTTTCGAGTAAAATCATGAAAAATACACGCAACCGGCTCATCCCTACACTCATTAGCATGCCTATTTCTTTGGTACGTTCCAGCACAACCATGAGCATGGTATTAATGATACTAAATAATAATGCCAAGAGAATAATTCCGATAAAAATATACATGCTAAATTCCATTCCTTTGGTTACGACACTCATTTCGGGCGACAAATCTGTCCATGATTGAATGTCGGAAGATGGAAATGCAGCTATCAATTTCTTTTTCACAGGTTTTGTTAAGTCGTTGTTCTTCAAAAGTATGGCAATTTCGTGGGCTGCATTATCGTCGATATGAGTAATAGAAAGTAAATCGCTTTTTAAGACAAAGGCGTGCATCTCATCGTAAGTGCTGTTTACGGTTTCGTAAATCCCAACAACTTTAAACGATTCATATACCAAAACCCCATCGATGGATTGGAAAGTAAGTACAGGCCGCGACCCGATTTTCACATTTAGCTTTTCGGCCAGTTTACGACCCAGCACAATACTTTTGCGTCGTGCATCGGCAAAATAATCTCCTTCAACAATCTGCTCATGTAGCGTTGTTACCTGTTTCTCCTTTGTGGGATCGATACCAAATAATTGAACTCCCGCTCCGGATTCGGCAGAAGCGATCATACTATTAACTATAACACGCTCAGAATAAGCAGCTACTCCCGATAAAGTATCGAGTTTTGAAGCTATTTCAGGCACATTTTTCAAATATTCGTGCATCTCTTTTATTTCAAGATATTCAGGATTGTGAATTTGAATGTGCGACAATTCTAAATTAATTACATTCTGAACCCGTTGCTCCATCATACCTTTGAGAACCGCAGCCGAGAAGGTTCCGGCAAATATCCCAATAACAATGGCACTCATAATAATGAGACTACGCGTTCTATTTCTCCATATATTTCTCCATGCGACAAACCAAATCATAATTATTCTTTTTAGTGATTAGATGAATGTTACTGAATACAAACCAGATATACACTGTGGTTATCTAAGCAAATTGCCTCAACAAAATACTTGTTCAAAGCTATTGTTCTCGCCAATTTACTCAAACATCACTCTAGTTTCCGCGGATTGCATCAATTGTTTTTAACCTGCCAATGTAATAATACGGATAAAGTGAAATAACTAGTGTAACGGCAAGCACTGTAAGAACCTGGTTAATAAAAACTTGTGGCACAACTTTAAAAAAGAGTACTGGTTCGAGCCCAAATTGCTCGTAAGCAGCACCGTACTCGCCTGTAATAGGTATTGGATTTGCTGACAAATAAGTAATTAGCGGCCAACTAAAAAGAAAGCCAGCCACAACGCCAATAAAGGCAATCAGCATTGTTTCCATCCAAATAATTGTACTTAACCGACGTTTTTGCATGCCAACAGCCACCATTACCCCCATCTCCCTTCGACGTTCGGCCATCATCATTAAAACGGTACCAAGAATTCCAAAACCAATAACCAAATACAAAATCCCCAACATGATCACGGCACTAGCTTTATCGCTATTAATAAAGTTAACTAACTCGGGAGAAAGCTCTTGCCAGGTCAAATAATTATATTGATCGTCAAATTTTTGAATAAGCGCCTCTTTAACTGAAGGCACATTTTCATAGTCATTTACCAACAAGGCTATTTCTGTAAGTTTGTTATTCGCATAGAAAAATTCCCGAGCGGCATCAATGTGTAGGTAAACGCCCATATTGTTCATCTCTTGTGTTGGAAATGCCAGAATACCCCTTACAGGATATAATCCTGCTGCATTCGTTCCATGGTATCCTTGACTCATAAGAATAATAGTGTCGCCAAGACCTATTTCCAAATGGTTTGCAATGTTTTTGGTGATGAGTACCCCCTGGTCGTCTTGAGTTAGAAAATCGCCTTTCACAACCCATTGCGAAAGTTCAGTAAGTTGCTCTTCTTTAGCCGGATTAATTCCAATAAGTGCACCACCCTTGGTTTTATTGCCATTTGAAATTAGCGAAAAGCTTTTCAGTCTGGGAACAGCAACTTCCACACCATCAATGCTTTCAATTTCTTCGAGTAGTCCGCTACGCTGTTCAAAAACATTGTTTATCGACTGATTATCATTATAATCAACATGCTGAATTTGAATATGACCAGTATAGGTTTTCACTACATTATCGATCATACTTCCGTAAATGCCTTCTTGCATTGAGCCCATTAAAACGCTCAGAACAACAGCAAAAAAAACCGACATCACAGTTATAATTGTCCTTCTCTTGTTTCGCCAAATATTGCGCCAGGCCAACTTTAGATTTTTCATAATTCCAGTTTTAATTAGCGTACTCGTTTCATATTTTGCTGAGAGAAAAATTGATCCTTCAACGAAACATCAAAGTCCATTTGTTCTATAATCACTACCGTCTTCTTGTTCGGCTCATCAGCAGGCTGAACCACTGTTTTGGTGGGAATTTCTCTTCCATCAACCATTTGTACGTCGCTATTCAAATGACTTTTAACAAGTTCATTATCTTCATTATAGTATTCCACCTTCAACGGAAAATATTTTTCCTGCGCTATGTAGCTCACAATCTTAGTCCACACTACAGCTGCGTCTTCTTTGGGTTTCATTTCTATTACCCAGCATGTGTAGCCCTGAAATTCGACAACATTCTTAACCAAATGATGATAATCGACCACAATACTGGATTCCTTCAATATATCATCGTTTGAATAATCGGATCCCATCCAACCTTGAGCAAGCATACTAGGAGGCAGTTTTATCAATCGGCTGATTTTAGGATTCCACGTCCACATTTCGTTCTTCCGCTTTAGAAAGGTTTGCCCTTTATCAGAAGCAGGCGACTGGATGTACGTAAGTGCCAAGTCGCGCCCTTTCCCCCAACTTTTAAAGGAAATGGAACGCTCCCATGTAGGACGAACAATGGTCATTGTCATTTGACTAACATAGGAATCTCCTTGCATGAGTTCTTCTGATTTGCGAACAATTTCAGTTGCATGGTCTTCCTGAGCCATCCCCTGACTCAAAGGAAGAACCAACAACATAACGATGCGAGAAAAAAGATTAAAATTCATAATTTATGGTTTTATAGGTTTTTAGGTTTTTAGGTCTTGCTCATTAATTTGTATTGAACTGCATTTTTCTAATCGCTCTTTATAAAAATCGAGTACAACCTCTCGGTAAAACGAAACTGAAGTTGCATTTTTATCTGTAAGATACTGAATAAGAACACCTTTTATTAAAGACGAAAAAATAATCAGCTCGGCCTCAAAACGGTGCTGAAAGCACTTTCTGAAAAAGGCAATCAGCATCTCAACCGAGCGCTTTCCCAACGTGCCAATATCGTCAGAAAGTTTGTCAGCAACGCCTTTTTGAAGCACTAAACTAGTATATAATTGCCAGTGCATTTTCCGCTCCTGGATATTTTCAAATAAGAAAACAATAAAATTCAGGAACTCTTTTTCTGTAACAGTTCCATCTTTATCTTCGTCCAAATGTACATATATGGTATCGATTGTTTCGAGTAAAACTGCGCGCAACAATTCATCTTTACTTTCAAAGTAATTATACATCAAGCCCTTAGAGACGCCTGCAGTTTTAGCTATTTTAGCAATTGATGTATTATAAAACCCCTCCTCTGCAAAGAGTTTTAAGGCCACTTCCATAATTCTCGCTTTACGATCTATTTTAGCTTCTCTATTTGATGATGTATTCTCGTTAATCATAATTCAAAATTGAATGAACGGTCGGTCAAAATTAAATGGCATTTTTTATATTTCCAAAATTTCTCACTACTTTTTTGTAAACATCAAGTGCTGGAACCGACCAACAACCTCATTTTCATAAACTTAAACAATACAAAAAAGCGAGGGATTTTTACATAAAAAAGCCATAAAGCAGCATTTTAACGAAAAAAGAAGCGTGTAAGATAAAACCCGTTAAAAATCAACTTTGCGCCCAAAAATTCGTAGAGCAAAATAGAGGAAAGCCGCGGCCAGCGGATAGGTAAGCCAAGGGGATACATTCCAAATCAAAGGCACAAGACAAAAAACAAGAGCAACCCCACCAACAGTCAGAGCATAGGGCATTTGCGTTCGCACGTGCTCAATATGATCACAATTACTCGCCAATGAACTCAAAATAGTTGTATCGCTAATTGGGCTACAATGATCGCCCATTACAGCTCCTGCCAAAATTCCGGCAATCATTTGCGAAAGCAACACCACAATCTCAGCCTCCGGCATGCCTGCCATAACTCCAATTTTCCAGGTTACCGGCATTAAAAGCGGATACAAAATGGCCATAGTTCCCCATGAAGAACCAGTTGAAAACGCAACCAAAGCAGCAAGAATAAATGTAATGGCGGGTAATAATCCGGGCATCGCCTCCAAAGATGCCAACATACCCGATAGAAATTCGGCAGTATGTAGCTCCTGAGTAATTGTAGCCAACGACCACGCTAAAATTAATATCACAATTGCACTAAGCATCGCCCTAAATCCATCGACAATAGCTTCAGAGGCCTGACGAAGCGTTAAAAGTTTTTGTCCGACACTCATAAGAAAAGCCACTAAAACAGCTACCATTGACGACCATAAGAGTGCTTTAAAGGCATCGGAGGCTCCGATAGTTATACTCAATTTACGAACAAAAGTGATGTTTTCATCGCTCCAAAGTGCACTTTCATACCCGGTAACAACCAATCCGGCAAATGTTCCGAAAATTATTATTGTTACAGGAATCACTGCATTAATCCAATGAGAAATATTTTGCTGTAAATCAGTCGACTCTGTTGTATGTTCGACACCTTCTTCCCGAGCCTTTCGTTCCGCCTGGTACATTGGGCCAAAGTCTCTCTGTTGGAAAATCACTAACAAAATAAAAAATAAGGTTAAAAATGGATAAAACCGATAAGGCAACGACTGCAAAAACAATTGATATGGGCTAATTTCAGTAGGTAACTGATTTAGTCCTTCCTGAATATAGCTGAGTTCTACCCCAATCCAAGTAGTAACAAATGCCAAACACGCTACGGGAGCAGCTGTTGAGTCAACAATATAAGCCAATTTTTCGCGCGATATTTTTAATCGATCAGTTACCGGGCGAACGGTATTTCCAACAACCAACGTATTGGCATAATCATCGAAAAATATAAGTATTCCGAGTAACCATGTTAAAAATAAACCTTTACGAGGAGTTGTAACCTTGCGTGCCAGCCGACTTACAAGACCATGCATGCCACCATTTTTACGAATGAGTTGTACAACAGCACCAATAAGTAGCGAAAACACAATTACTGAGGCATGCCCGGTATCTGCAATGGTAGTAATAATACGATTATCTACAATATCGAGTAATCCCTTTCCCATTGAACCAATAAAAGATGTTTCTGAGCCATACCAAACTATTGCCGCCGTACCACTGAATAAACCAATGAGTAATGCAGTAAGAACTTCTTTAAAAAGCATTGCAAATAAAATAGCAATAAGCGGCGGCACTACTGAATACCATAGCGGCATAACTCGTATAAAAACATGCTTTTTTTGCTTTCCAACCGAAAAAGTATAATTTCCACTTTGTGTAGGCTGAAAATGGAATTCCCCGTTCTTATTCAAAAAAACGGTTGGTTTTCGTCCAGGAGATACGACAGTTAAACTATCGGTGGAATGAACTCCTTGAAAACTCACCGTAAGAGGGATATTCTGTATGGGAATACCTTTAATTTCAATGTCAAAATTGGAGGAAGTATTGGTTATCGCGTTTAACTCACACTGTGCTATACCGAGGAGTGTATAGAATAGTAAAAAAAACGTTGTGAGAACGCGATACCGCATCATTATATTTTTAGTTTGACATTTATTGGGCTTTCATTACACTTCGATCAAAAACGACACCGAAAAATACGATTAACTATTTTTTCAAATTCAGTAAAAAGAGAAACTTATCTTTAAACGAAACCTTCTTTTTGTCATCGACATAGTAATTCTCACCGTAGCCATAGCCATAACCGTAGCCATAACCATACATACCTCCATAATACCCTTTGGTTTTCACATCATTTACCAAAATACTCATATTAGGCAATCGATTGTTATTATGCAGTTCATTAATAAGCTCTAAAACATTCTTATTGGAATAATTCTGACGGACAACAAAAATATTTGCATCAGCATATCGCGCTAGCACCACAGAATCGCTCACAAGTGCAGCAGGTGGGGTATCGAAAATAATATAATCGTAGCGCTCGCGCACCACTTTAATAAATTGTTCAAAACGCTCGGTTTCAATTAGCTGGGCTGGATTGACCGGAGTAGGTCCGGATAAAATCACTGATAAATTATCAATGGGAGTAGGCATCACAACATCGTCAATCTCGTGATTTCCAATCAGATATGTCGAGAGACCGATATTATTTTCCATTTGAAATTCCACGTGTAACTTTGGTTTGCGCAGGTCAAGGCCAACAAGCAGAGTCTTTTTATTACTTAGAGCCATAATAGCAGCAAGGTTAATGGATGAAAAGGTTTTCCCCTCCCCGCTTACTGCCGAAGTAATATTTATAATCTTGGTTTTATTATCCAGTAAAATATATTGCAAATTTGTTTTTACCGATCGAAACGATTCTGCCATAGCAGATTTCGGCTTATCTTTCACAACAAATTCGGAATCACTTGCATTATGCCCCACAACCCCCAGCATTGGGACAGAAGTATTATCTTCAATATCTTTCTTATCCATAATACGCGTATTAAAAAAGTCGCGCAGCAGAATAATTATCAATGGCACCATAATGCCAATAATAATTCCCATTATATAATTCATTTTATACTTTGGACCAACCATATACACACTGCTAGGGCGTGCTTTATCGAGAATTTTAGCATCGCTTACGTTAGATGCCTTTTTTATACCGGCCTCAGCACGTTTTTCGAGTAAGTAAGTATAAATATTATCGTTAAGATTAAACTTTCGTTGAATATTAATCAATTGCCGTTCATTTACCGGTAGTTTTTTAATCTCACTATTCACTTCTGCAATTCGTTCGTCGAGATCGGCCAGTACCATATCGCTCTTTTTCATCAGATTGCTAACATTCTCAATAAGCGCCCGGTGCAATGATGCTATTTGTTCGTCAATAAGATCGAGCTTGGGGTTTCCTCTTCGGGTACTAAACTGCAGGGTTTGGCGCTGCTGGTATAGCTGATTTATTTGTCCCACCAAACTAACAAGCCCATTGTCTTGTACTCCAACCAAAGCAGGAGCCAATAATTCGGTTTGATTATCTGGGTCAGATAAATATGTTTTCAGGTACTTATAATACTTGCGATGTACTATTTCTTGTGCTTTTTTACTATGCAACTCTTCAATTTGCGCAAAAAGCGCTTGTCCCTCCTGGTCGATATTAATGATATCGTTATTCAGCCTGAAGTTCAATAAATTTTGTTCGGTATGCATCAGGGAATCGGCAATTCCTGCCAGTTGTTCATCGATAAACTCTATGGTATTTTCGGCAATAATGTTTTTGTCTTCCAAGCCAGATTGAATGTAAACAGAAGCCAGGGCATTAAGGAAATCAATTTCTTTTTGCGGCACAGGCCCACTAGATGATAACATGAGCACACTTCCTTCCTCGGTCGTTTTCTCAACAGATAATTTCCTACGATACTGTGCTGTTAACCCCTCAACAGAATTCACATAAAAGTAATATTGCTCATGCGATGTACTCATAACACTGTTTGAGTCACGTGGTATTATTCGGAATTTCAAATACTCGTTCTCGAAAAACTCTCCGTAATTCATCATTTTCTTCACTTCCATCCCCTCAATAGAGACTCTGTAGCCGTGAGGCTTTGGAGCAATATAAACAGGGACATTCGGTTGCTGATAATGCGAAGTATCTAATTCAACAAAGAACTCATTAATATTATACTTGGGTCTTTCTCTAATTCTCCCCAAACCAAAGTAACTAATATCAAAATCGAGCTCTTCTATTGTTCTTCGCGTTAAGTCATACGACTTAATCACAGCCATCTCGTTTTCAATTTTCTTCCCTTGCTGAAACAAGTTAAAACCATCAATTAAATTATTATTGCCATAATTTGAACCTTCATCACTCTTTATCATAATGGTCATGCTCACACGGTAAATCGGATCTGAATAGCGATTGATAATGTAGGCAGCGCCCAGCCCCACAATAATTGAAGCCATAAACCAAAACCAGTTCCGGAGAATCATCCACAGATATTTCTTAATATCAACGGTTTCCTCCTTCATATTCAGGTTATTATTTGTAACTGAATCTTGCATCTATTTTATGTAATTAAGGATCAATAAAAATGTTGTAAGTGTGGTAAGTGTTAGAGAAATAATGGGAATATTGTTTCTGAAAATTTTCGCTCTCAACGGCTTAACATAGATAACATCGTTTGGATAAATGTTGTAGGCAGGATTACCCAGCGAAGCCATATCGGTTAAATCGATGTGCAACTTCTGCTGAACATCGCCATTCTTTCTCAAAACAACCACATCTGTGCGATCGCCCAGCTCTGAAATGTCGCCCGAATTACTCAGTACATCGAAAATAGTAGATTGGCTTCGGTAAATACTTTTTACACCAGACGCCCCCACCTCTCCAAACACTGTAACCTGATAACTCAACAGTTTAATGTTTACAGTAGCTTCTCGTATATAATTGCTTACACTGTCTGTAATTATCTCTTTGGCAGATGCTAACGTACTCCCTTTCAAATCTATTTCTCCAATTATCGGTAATTCTATCCGATTATTGTCATCAATTAAAAAGCCTGTTAGATAAATAGAAATATCATTGTAGTTGGAGCGGTTATCGTTTCCCTCAAGGTTAAACATGCTATTAACATTCTGATCGGGAGAGTATAATTTTACATGCAGCATGTCGCCGGGACGCAGCAAATACGATTCCAAAGCAGCTACTTTTTGTTCGTTAACGTCTTCCTCTTGCAGATAAACAATCTTCTTATATTGAGTACAACTGGTCATCAATATAAGTATTAGAAGGGTAATTACGGCTCGCATAGGTATTTCTTAAAGAATAAACATGGCAAAGATGACAAATTATTGTTTATCAACAAAACCGTTAGTCCTAATAAAATGTGAATTTATCAATTGATTCAAACTTTTTAAATTGAGATACGTATATTTGTGCATGTAATCAATAAGTTAATAGATTTGAAATAAAAAATTAAACCCCGAAGGTAATTAGACATATAAAAGCTATGTGCAGCATACAAAATCAGTAAACATATAATTTAAAATAAGGAAGCACTGGACGGATTCGAGATCCGACGTTAACATTTTACAAACAATTTTATTAAACCCTTTCGGAAAATCAACATTTTAAATGGCGAGGATTTTGTACTTTTGTAGTTTGCACACATAAATAATGACCTTTGAAAATAAAAAATACACATATGAAGACAATTCAACCCACACTCCCGAAATTAAGCCTCATATTTATGATTGCTATACTTGCAACCATGCAGGCATTTGCACAAAACACCACCAATGAATCGAAAGAGAGCAAAGCATCAATTGGAGCAGCCGTAGTAGATTATTTAGGATATGTAATTATTGATGTTGAATACACTATCTCCGGGACAGATATAATAGAGCGTGGACTCGTCTATTCCACTTCCGTTAACCCCCCAACCGTCGGAGGCGCTAATTGCATTAATATACCAATATCAAGCAGCGACGCAGGTACCTTTACAGAAAGAATAGATAATTTGACAGAAGAGACAGGCTACTACGTACGCGCTTATGTTAAAGATTCACGACTCAAATATTCCTCTAATGTACTAGAAGTAACAACGGGAGTGCAAGCATCGGAACCACCAAATGCAGTTACAACGTTTACAGCTGATCCAGACGTAAATTATGTTACTTTTGATGGGGATGAGGTTTTGGATGCAATTATTTATGTAATTCATGGTGTAGAAGGCAGCACTGCACCACAACCATTAGGCGACGCACCTGACGGAACAAGTGCACTTTCGTATTATAACAGCATGTATTTAACGCAGATAAACGGTTCAATCACAAATTATGAATTTTCTTCTGATATAGCCCCAGACACGGAATACACATTTGTTGTGTACCCCGGAAACGATGGTCCTTTTGATCCAAAATCTAACATTAAATCGGACGGAGCTCCTTCTGTAACTTTCAGAACACTAAAAGCAGCGCCTACTACACAAGCCTCTGGCATTTCTATCACAGAGGTTACCAGCACCTCATTTACCATTAATTGGATCAATGGAAACGGCGACGGACGTGCAGTATTCACCAATACCAGTGCAACTTTTACAGATCCGGAACGCAAAGTAGATCCAACAGCTAATACGACATTAAGCACAAGCCAATCATGCGTTTACAACGGAACAGGAACTTCTGTAACTGTTACAGGGCGCGATGAGCTGGAAAATTATTATATCCGGGTTTATGAATACAACAATACGGGTACACCAATATACAACTATGGTGTTTCAACAGCAAATGAAACAGAAGTAGAAGGAACAGCCCAATGGAACGGCAGTGGTAGTGACTGGACATCCGGTACAAATTGGTACACAGGCACAGCTCCAACGAGTTCGCAAAAGGTTATTATCCCCGATATAAGCGGCTTAACAGCGCCGCAGATTTCTACAACAGAAACAATAGGAGAGTTAATTATCGAACAGGGAGGGGAATTAACCGTTACATCAACTGGATCCCTAAGTGTTGGAGGAGATTTAACCATCGAAGGAAATTCCGGTGGCAGCGGTTCATTGGTAGTAGAAACCAGTGGAGGCCTTACAGTAAGTGGAACCAGCACTTTTAATCGTTACATACCTACAAGTAACTGGCATTTAATATCTAACCCCACTTCTAATTCAGATATTACGCAACTAACTGGATACTATGCTAATACTTGGGACGAGGCCGCAGCAAGTTGGGAGAATCTGACAGGCTCTTCAACACTGACAGTTATGAACGGCTACAGCGTAAAAAATAGTTCTGGTTCGCAGACACTAAGCTTCTCTGGTAGTTTCAATAATGGATCGCAGAGCATAACCGTAACAAATGCGGATCCTGCCGATGGCACCGAAACCTATGGTTGGAATATGGTAGGAAACCCCTACCCCTCAGCCATCGACTGGGATGCAGCAAATGGATGGACACGAACAGGAATTAACACATTAGCCCAATTCTACAACGGCTCTGGTTATGATACATACGATTGGGATCAAAATGTCGGACTGTCCCCATATATTCCTGCTTTTCAAGGATTTTTTATCTATGTGGAGACCAGCTCCACCACCCTTGGCGCTACAAACGACGTGCGTGTAAATAATTCACAAAGTTTTTATAAGGAATCACAAAACGATACTACACCTCAAGTTGAATTACAAATAGACAATGGAATAAACTCAAACAGAAGCTACATCTCATTTTTTGAAGGAGCAACAGACAATTACGACCCCATTATTGACGGACCAAAATTATTTGGATCAGCCGAAAACCTAAGCCAAATTTATTCTCTCTCGAAAGACAATAAAAAACTTGCAGTTAACACCTATGCCCCATCAACTATTGAAGAGGAGGAATTTCGGCACAATGTTGTTTTAGGATATAAAACAAACATAGCTACAACCTTAACCATTTCTATGGAAAAATGTCTGGCAATAAATGATAGCATTAACATTTTGTTAGTTGATAACTACTATTACGACACCATCAACCTCCGCACATCAGCGTATGAGTTTGAATCTGAAGATGGCACAATAGATGACCGATTTTCTATAGCTTTTGAAAAAACGGCTACTCCAAATACAATCAGCACAATTAAAGATCCGGCGTTTTACGCATTTACTAATAATGGGGAACTCCATGTTAACCTGAACACCCCACTAAAAAATGGCCAAATAATTGTATATGATATATATGGAAGACTGGTTATTAGTAAATCATTAACAAGCAAAACAAAATATATATTAGAATTACCACAAAAAACAAATATCTTTGTGGTTGGAGTTTTAACGAATAAAACATTTTTATACCGTCTAGGCTGCAGCCTATGAGGTTGGCACGCTGGCGGGTTAT
>JAQICA010000083.1 GCA_027858775.1 Salinivirgaceae bacterium
GTCGTATAATACAATATAGCACTTGGAAGTGATCTAGAAACAACATATTCTTTTAGCTTCTTATTTGTAATTAATTCATGAAAATTTTTCGTATAATTCAAATAGTGGCCACCATCCCATCCTGCTCCTTTATTAATCCATACGCGTTCACCCCATATTGCTCCATAAACCAAAATACTAAGCCACAATGCCCCTATAAAAGCAATAAATAGTTTGGGATTTATTATCTTTTTCATAAAAATATTCTGTTGAATAATTAATCCATTCTAACTTTTTTCATAAATTTTGCAGGTGTACCGACATGTATCTCATAATCAGGTATATCTTTGGTTACTAGAGCGCTGGCTCCAGCCACGGCAAAATTGCCAAGCGTCACTTTTTCAATTACCCGTGCTCCGAGTGTTACATCAGAAAATTTTCCGATTTTTACGTACGAACTGGTTATTGAACCTACCGAAAAGTGACAACAGTGGCCAACGGTGGTGTTGTGCCCAATAAGCGCATTGGCCATAATCAGGCAACACTTTCCAATGTGTGCTGCCGGGCCTATGTAGCTGTTCGACATCACAAAAACACCCGGCTCAAGTACTGCGTTATCGGCAATAAACGCCGTTTTATGCACAATAGTAGCCAATTTATTGTCGGGTATTTTCATGGATTCATATACTTCTTCGCTTTTCACATTACGTCCGATCATGTGAATGGCAAAAATGAAGTAGTAATCTCCTTTTAAGAATTTGCTAATTTCGTCGGTTCCTCCTAAAACAGGGTATCCGTTGATTTTTTTGCCTTTTTCGAAATCGTTTAAAAAGCCTGCAACTTCCCATTCTAAATCGTTAAAACGGTTTCGGTTATCTTCTATGCACGAGGCTACCACACCTCCATTGCCTTCGCCTCCAATTATTATTACCTTTTTACTTTCCATTAATTTTTTTGTTTTCTATTAGCATCGCTTTTGTCAAAATGTTTTTTGCTGTGGCAACCATGGGAGGACCAATAAATTTCCCGTTCATTATAGCTACACCTTTTCCATCTTTTTCCGCTTCTTCTGAGAGTTGGAGCATTTCGCGAGCCTCTCGTATCTCTTTTTCGGCAGGGCTAAAATATTGGTGAACCAATGGAATTTCTTTGGGGTTAAGAACGAGCATCCCCTCAAATCCGAGCTTTTTAGCTGTAACGAGGTTATGTTCCAAATCTTCGAGGTCGTGTACGTTGATGTGTACTGTATCGATTGGGATTACCTTATTGGCACGAGCAGCCATGGCAATTAGCGCTCTTGGCGTAAATAAGCTTTCGTGTTCTGCATCGTGTATACCTTGCAAATCCGTAATAAAATCTTCTGAACCATATGCTATTCCAACCACACGATCTGATGCTTGTACAATTTCCTGTGCATTAAGAACGGCTGCTGCTGTTTCTATAAGCGGAATTATTTTGAAAGTTCCTTTTGTAATACCTTTCTCATACTCAATGGTTTCCAACAATTTGTCGAAAAAGTAAACATCCTGGCCCGTAGTACTTTTGGGGTACATGAATCCATCTACACCGTCGATGGTGAGTTGATGAACATCTTTTAGTAAATGGCCGCTCTCGCGATCGTTTACTCTGGGGAATACATAATGGGTTTTAAATGCCCCCGATTTTACAAATGCTTCTATTTTATCCCTTGCTACCTGCTTGTTTGAACTCGGCTGTACCGAATCTTCTATGTCTAACAGCAAAACATCGGCAGCAGAACGCGCTGCACTATTCATAAGTTTATCGTTATGTGCAGGCACAAACATGAGGCTCCGCATTAAATATTGTGTCATACTTGTTCTTTTTTAATGAGTACTTTTCTTCTAAAACTCAATACATCTTTTCCATGTTGGTTAAATGCTATGGTTTCAACATAAACAATTCCCCGATCATTTTTCGATTTTGATGGAATTACATCCAATACAATTGTTCGGGCATAAAGCGTGTCGTTTAAAAATACCGGACCAATATGTTTTACCTCTTCATAACCCAAATTTGCGATTGCTTTACCACTAATATCGGGAACTGTAATGCCCACAACAATGCTAAATACCAATGTGCCTACTACCAAAACTTTACCGTGTTCATTTTTTGCAGCATAATCGATATTGGTATGCACCGGATGGTGATTCATGGTTAATAATGAAAAAAAGTTATTGTCACTTTCAAAGATGGTTTTCGATAATTGGTGTTCAATAACCTGATCTTTTTCAAAAAATTCAAAGTAGTTTCCTAAGTTTGATCCTTCCATATCATTTAATATTTTGTGCAAAACTATTGTTTTTTGCTTATAATTCGGTATAGTTTACAACTTTCGTTTTTCTCATCTATTATTTCGAATTCATAGTGGTTGCTAATATAATCTCGAGAGGCTTTATGGCAAGTTAGGACTAATTCATCGTTGTTGAACTTTAGGTTGTTTTTAAGTTTGATTGAATAATCATTATTCATTTCATAACTTTTTTTGTAAAAAATCACTTGATCGGACCAAAGTTTAAAATTACTTACTGTATACTCTCTTATAGTTGGTTTGTGATTTTTTAAATGTCGCATATATTCACCCTCCCATTCTAGATGATAATACTTTTTAGGTGATTTGAACGTGTTTAGAAGTTTAGAGTATGGGTAATAAAAAACCAGAACACAGAATACTAAAAGTATTATGTTTCTTTTTATTGGCTTAAATGTGCTTAATTTGGGTTGAAGAAGCTCATATGCTACGTATAGCGACCCTCCAAATAATATTGCCATAAAGGGATAAGCAGGAATATCGTACCACATGTTTTTCGTATTCGACAGGGAATGGATAAATACAAATGCGACAAAGAAAATAGTAGCATACTGCATGGTTTTTTTTAACCTCATATTTTTTGTAAAAAAGCTAAGGAAAAAGGAAATAGGCAAATAGAGCGCAAAGGGATAAAAGTATTTATCAGTTATTTGTTTTTTGTAATACCAAAAACTAAAATTTTTCACACTTTCTTCATTGGTATACATCGATAAGTCTTGTTTGAAAATAGCTTTAATATAATTGGGGTCAAAAATATCACGAATAAAATAGTAACCGATTCCCACTAAGGCAACAATTAGTGTGGTAATATAAAGATAAGAAAATCTAAAAACTCGTTGATGGTTTTTATGTAGGAAAGATATAATGAGCAGTCCTGGGAGTGGAACCAATGCTGCAACGCCTTTGGTCAGGAATGCCAATAATACGCCTAACCCGAATAGCGAGACAAATAATTTTTTGTGCTTTTCATTAGTGACTAAAAATGCAAAATAGGAGAGGGCATAAAAACTGATAAAAAATGTTAGTGTTGCATCCATGTCCCCGGTTCGGGTGCCGTGGTATCGAATAATTCCCTGTGTGCTAGCCAATGTTAGTGCCATAAAAATCCCCGGCAAATGTGTTCCCAAAAGCTTTTTAGAATAGAGAATAAACATTAATAAGATAAAAACACCTGCCAAAGCTGATGGCATGCGTACACCCAATTCGTTGTATCCGAATATTTTACATGACAAGTGTATTAACCAAATTCCTACGGGGGGTTTGGAATTCCAGTAATCCGGTTTGCCCTGAAAAGTGACAATTAGCGGATTAGTGTTATTTTGCATTTCGAATGCATTGACTGCATAGCGCGATTCATCCCATATTTTTATAGGATGTGTGTCCAATTTATGAAAAAATGGAAAAATCAATACTACGGTTAATAGAATGTATCCAACTATTTTTAAGTAACGGCTCACTTGATTGCTCTTTTGTTATAAAATGATAATTTGTCGATTGCTTTAGTTTAACGTTGAGTGTAGGCAATGTATTCCTCATAGTTTCGAATATAATCGGTTTCTTCGTATTTGTGGGAAGCTAAAACTAAACAAATGGCTCCAGACGAAAAACTTTTTTCGGCAGCCCAAACTCCCGGAGGGATGTGCAGTCCATAGTAGGGGCGATTGAGCATAACTGTTCGTTTGGTTTTGCCATCGTCGAGTTCTACCTCAAAACTACCACTTGCAGGCACAAGAAATTGGTGACACTCTTTGTGCGCATGGGCGCCGCGATCCTCACCTCCCGGAATATCGTAAATATAAAAAATACGGTTTATGCTAAAGGGAATATCCCGATTATTGGTCACCGGTGTAATATTTCCGGCACGGTTCTCTATTTTCGATAATTCGATTACGCTACAGTCGTACACCGATGTTTTTTTCATTTTACTCATTTTTTATACGTTAAAAACTCGTTGTAATTGCGGATATAGTCACTCTCGTCAAATGGTGTGGAGCTTAGAATAAGTGCCAGTGCATTTGTTGAGAAGTTTTCAATTTGTCGCCACATGCCTTGTGGTATGTACAATCCGTAATAGCTTCGATTTAGTTGAAATTGTTGCTTTTGTACTCCATCATCTACAATTACATCGAAACTTCCCGAAAGTGCAATAATAACTTCTTGTTGTTTTTTAAAAGCATGTCCTCCTCGGTGCTCTCCGCCGGGTACATCATAAATCCAATAGCAGCGCTCTATGGTATACGGAACATGATTGTCGCCTTCAAGAAACGAAAGGTTACCTCTTTTATCCTCAATTTTAGGGAGTTGTATTATATGTGCCATAAACTATTTTTTAAATTGAACCAATGTAGGTTTTAATTTATCTTTGCGGTAACTAACATTATAGCCTAACGCTTTTATTCGATTTATTATTTCTTCATCCTTACCTCCTTTGTACATTACAAGATAGAGGGTTTTGCTATTCTCATGTTTAATCTTTTCGGTAATGAAATCAATATCATTTGTTGGTATAACTTTATCTACGCTTAATCTTCTAGTTGTTAAGTGATAGTCTTCGAAAGCTTCTTTATCATGGTAAAACGCAAACGCCCTGTAGCTCCACCATGGGTAGACAAAAATGAGTTCGTTATTGTTTCTGTATTTTTTGATATATTCAATTTTTGTCGGCCAGTTTTCCGGAATTGGGCGGAAGGTAATTGAGGACAGACCAATAATAATTATTAAAGCTGAAAGTATTCCTTTTGTTTTTGGTTTTATGTTCAACATGTGTATGCTATAACCTATAGCTAGAAACAATCCGATTGTTGCAAAAAGTAAATACCTATCCGACATAATAGGAATTTTCTTAGAAATGATGAATGAACCTGCAATGGTTCCCCAGAAGAACGCATTAAAAAATAGTAATAATCTGTAATCCCCTGCAACCAGCTTTTTCTTCCATAATTTTAAGTAACTTATTACGATAAATAGTAAAATATTCAATAAGGCTATCGGATATGTAGCCATTCTGTTAATAAACCATGGAATATCTTTAAGGTAAGGCATTTGTAACCACGATTTTCCTGTTGGCATATTGTTTATTGCTGCATAGAAAAACCAGGGAGCAAATAACAAGGCTGCAAAAAATTGGCTAATAAGGAATAATTTTATTGATTTTTTATGTGTTTGAATATAGAAAATTAATATACCCAGTTCGATTAATGGTAAGAAAAATGCTGTATAGTGACTCATCAGAAGTAAAAAGTTACTCATTGCTAATTTTAGTGCATTTTTCCAATTGGGTTGAAATAGTAATTCTATAAAATAGTGGACAGATAGAACTGTTATTAAAATTAATAGTGGATAGATTCGCATTTCTTGGGCATGGAAAAAATTTATGCCGGATAATGTAAATAAAAGCGAGGCCAAAAGTGGGAAAAGAAATCCAAAACGTTTTGAAAAAAGTTGGAAAATAAGGCCCGCTGTAATACTACTAAGCAGAACTGAGAATAATTTGCCTGCTACCAACGAAACTCCAAAAAGTTTAAACCAGAAGTGCATAATAAGTGCATGCGTGAAGGGGTTTGAGTCATTTTTGTGTATTTCTACTATCTCAGGAATCGATTGCTGCCCAACAAACAGAGCAAAAGGTTCATCTTCATACATGCTCATTCCGGGAACACTCCAAAATTTGAAAATGAAGTTAATTGCGAATATTAAAATGGTAATATACCACAATGTTTTTGGAGAAATTGTTTTTTTGAAATCCATGCTTGTCTATTTTAGTGTTTATATTCGAGAGCGAAAACAAAGGGTGTCTTTGTTGTATTTTTCCAAGATACTTGGTATCCTTTGTTTTTTAAATGGGCGACTATCTCATCACTTTTAATTCCCTGATTTTTAACGAGAAAAATTTTATCATATTTTTTGTTTTCTAGTATCTTTTCAATTTGTGTTATCGAAGAAACTGCATGAATATTTTGATTTTTGAGTATATGCAGAGTATTGTTAAAGTCAATAAAAGATTGGTAGTCATAATAATAAGCAAATGGTCTGTATTGCCACCATGCATTTATGAAGACAATCGAATTATCACTTCTTTCTTTTTTTATTCTATCTAGTTTGCCAATCCAATTGTCAGGAGTTTTCGGTAATTTTATTTTGTATGAGGCTATAAGTATGACTATGATGCTGATTGTTAGCCGAATGTGCTGTATTTTTGCTATTTGACTAATGAAATATCCTATAGATAAATAGAACGGAATGGTTGTAAATAATAGATATCGAGATAGCATTATTGGTGCTGATTGCGATATTGCATAGTTTAAAAGGATTGGAACCCAAAAAAACAGAATAAATAATAAGTAAGTTTTTCTGAATGATGTTTCAGTGGTTCGTTTAATAAACAAAACCGAGCTACTCGCAATTAAAAGTACGATATAAGTAATTAATAGTCTGCTTGTAGTAAGCTTAAGAATCAAATATTTTAAGTTAATAAGTTTAGGAACTGGAATCCATGATTTACCTGCTTGTGGAATATTATTCATTACAGAATAGATAAACCATGGGGCAAACAATAGTAGAGCTATCGATTGCGAGTAGATAAAGTATAATACGCTTTTTTTATGTGATCGGATGAAAAAAAGAATACCAATACTTTCTACCACCGGCAACAAAAATGCAGCATAATGGCTCATTACCAATGATAGGTTTACAACTCCTAATAAAATAATATGTTTCTTTTTAGGACTATATATGATTTCAAAAAACAAATAAATTGAAACTGTAGTCAAAACGCCGACTAACGCAAATGCTCTAATTTCTTGAGCATAAAATAGGTTAATTTCCGAAAGCGTAAATAATACTGATGCAATTAGTGGCATCAACAATCCAAATCTTTTATAAAATAATTTAAAAAGTAGTGCTGCCGTTAAACTACTTAATATCGCTGATAATAATTTTCCCGAAAATGCAGTTACACCGAATATTTTTATCCACGTATGTAATAAAAACGGATGTAGAAATGGGTTGGAATCGTTTACTAATCGATCTATAATATTCAAAAATGGTTGTTGCGAGAAATATAATGTAAAAGGCTCATCTCCATAGAGTGACTTTCCGTGGATAATAAATAGTTTAAATGCAAGGTTTGCCAATAAAATGATACCGGTAATAAAAATCGGCAGCATTGATTTTTTATCGTATGACTTCAAATTCATATTTTATATTACTCTATCGTTAATTCGTATACATATCCTTTAATGTCACTTTTGGGAAATGGTACATTATCTTGATTAAATGGAGCCGTTGGCCACCAGCTTCCATCGTGAAATTCTTGTGTAATAACTGTTATCATTTGATTATTTGGAATTTTTGTGTTTTTGTTATTCATATAACCGATTACGCTCATATTGTTTTTATTTTCGCCCATTCTCCAAATTATTTCGTTGGGTTTCCACTCTATTTGATAATAGATGGGCTTCCCAAGAGCATCGGTTTGCTTGCTTTCGTGTTTGGAGGTCAGGGCTTTGTACCAATGATCCCACCGGTGAATGGTGAAGTTATGATCTTTGTAGCTAAGCGGCTTAGCTCCAATAGTAAAATTTTCAACATCCTGGCAAGCCATATCCCAATTTGTAGAGGCAATAATTACATTTTCGTTTAATGCATTGTCTTTTACATATTTTTTGTTTTTACCATAGGATGATTTGGGCCAGTTTGCAGCAGCTTTTACTATTTCAATATCAATTTCAGAGTAGTTCGTCGTTTTTACATAGTCTCCTTCATTTTTTCCCGATATGTGTTTAGGAATGTATCCGGTTTTACATGCATCTCGCTGGTTCCATTCTGCCTCTTGATACAGTAACCAAAAGGCACATGTTAATCCATTCCATACAAAATCAGTACTGATAATCTCCGGAAATTGAATTTTTGCTGTAAATGTACCATAGGTTAGGCCAATTCGTGTTTGTACGCCAACATTTTCTTTTTTTAATTTTCCTGAATTAGCAGTTCCCTCGTTTTTTATGCAAATAGCCTTTTCTTCTTTGTTGTACCCAACTGTGTTGCCCGGCTTAGCCGATACCTTTACGAAGTCTTGTTTTCGATTACTGTCATTGTATTTAGCTGTGTTTTTGTTGTACTGTTCCCGTGTGTAATTGTTTCCTGTAACATCGTAAGCAATAGGGATGTTATTCAATGCATAATTTTTATTTATGTTATGATAAAACTGAGCCCAGTGTGCGTTTTCAAACAGCTGATCAGAAAAACCCACAGTAGAAGAGGTATTTTTCAAGTCCGGTTCATAGGAAAGGTCTAAAGGATCAATATAAATTCCTTTAGTTAAGTCCATTTGCGCATGTACCCTAATAGCATGTGGAGTCTGTTTTACTAATATGCCCTTTGGTGTGTTTTTGGCGTGTAAAAAGTAGTAGTAGGGGTTTATAAACTGTCTTGTAGCAGTATCTTTCTGTTGAATATTGCGAATATGTTCCGGTATTTGGTGCAATTTTTCTTTGGGAGTTACTACTAGTAAAAAACTGTAAGTTCCAACGCGCGGATTTCTTTTCCAACGAGTATTTACATTTCCCTGTCGTTGTTGATGTTCTACTGTCCATTTAGCATCCATATATAGCTGTTCGGCTAAGGGAACATTATTTCTTTTGGCTTTCTCTTTAACTCCGGCAAGCCACTCTTTACTGTTTTTAATACTTCTGATTATTTGATTGATGTGGTCTGCATCTACTGTTCTGTTTCGCGTTTCCTCTCCAAAGTATATTTTTTCATTGCGGGGATTGCCAGCAATTTGAATACTATCGATGATGGTTTTCTTGGTCGATGGAGCAATTTTAGCGGTTGCCTTAAAATTTTGTTTACAATGTATCCACGATCCGTAAAAGTTTTCTGCCGATTTGGGGTTGTACTGCCCTTCTTCGAGTGCTTCGGGGAATTTATAAGATTCATTTTGATAATAAATCTTATAATAAAATGATTGATCAGTATTTCCTTTATTTTCTATGTTGAAAGAAAATGTAAAATATCCACTCTCTGTCATTTTTCCCGGAATTACAATGCCCTCTGTAATGGCACTGGATAAATCCATTGGTATGTGAAGTGTGTCAGTGCTATTTGATTCACAATCGGTGATTTTAAAATCGGTTACGGTTACCTTTTCATTGGAACATGCTGCTGCAAATAAAATTGAGAGTGTGCCAATAATGATCATGTGTTTTGTTTGCATTGCTGTTTTTTTTGGTGTAGTTCAGTGTATTTTTCTTTTAAAAATATCTGCGAAGATAGTAAAATAGTAAAATGAGACCGAACTCTAACGCGAATATGTTAAGGAAAGGATTAGATTCTGATTTTTTCTGATTGTTTTATTACATTTGCGCTGTTCAAAAAAATTGGAAAAATGCCTCATAACGCAAATTTTATTAACCGCCTGTATCTTGTGATGACGAATAATCTGTCGAAACGCCAATTGATGGGTGTTTTGGCTGCTTTTGTGGGGCTTGGTTCCGGATTTGCCGCAGTTCTGTTAAAGAACATGGTTCACTTTATTTCGTATGAATTGCACACTTTTTCCTCGAATGAATACCAAAATTACATATACATATTTGCTCCTGTTGTCGGGATTTTACTTACAATTTGGTTTATAAAATTTATACTTCGACGACCTGTTGGTCATGGTGTGCCAGGAATTTTACATGCCATTTCGCGAAATAACGGCTATTTAGCGGCCCATAAGATGTTTTCTTCCCTCATTACCAGTACATTTACAGTAGGATTTGGCGGATCGGTAGGATTGGAGGGGCCCATTGTAGGTACCGGAGCGGCTATTGGATCTAATGTGGGACGCAAATTCGGATTGTCGCGAAAGCAAGTTGGCACACTCATTGGCTGCGCATCATCAGGAGCAGTCGCTGCAATTTTTAATGCGCCCATTGCCGGAATTGTTTTTAGCCTCGAAATTCTGATGCTCGATCTTACTTTTTCTTCACTAATTCCCTTGCTTATTGCTTCAGCTTCAGCTGTAGTTACATCTTACTTTTTTACCGGAAACGATATTCTTTACAAGTTTACTGTGCTGAACACATTTCAGTTGAATGATCTTCTTTATTATGTATTTCTTGGTGTTTTCACCGGACTCATATCTGTGTTTTTTGCCCGTGTCTATCGGTCTATGGATACTCGTTTTGAGCAAATAAAAAATACTTATGTACGATTGCTTTTTGGAGGTTTGTTATTAGGGGTACTGGTTTTTTTCTTCCCGGCGCTTTATGGTGAAGGATACAATGAAATTAACCAGGCACTTTCCGGAAATATTAGTTATTTATTTGAGCGAAGTCTCTTCTATGGCTTTATGGACGAAATCTGGGTGATTATTATTTTGCTTTTTGCCGTAACCATGTTTAAAGCATTTGCTACAGCGGCTACCTTTGGAGCCGGTGGAATAGGAGGGATTTTTGCCCCGGCGCTGTTTATTGGCGCTAATGCAGGTTTGTTGTTTTCTAAAGTTGCTAATTTAACCGGCCTTCACACAATTTCAGAACGCAATTTTGCACTTGTGGGCATGGCCGGGCTTATTGCAGGTGTATTGCACGCTCCCTTGTTTGCCATTTTCCTTATAGCCGATATTTCGGGTGGTTACAGCTTATTTCTTCCTTTGATGATTACGAGTGTCTTTGCCTATGTAATTGTAAAATATTTTGAACCCAATTCAGTCTATACATATCAGTTGGCAAAGCGGAAAGAGCTCATTACACACGATAAAGATAAGTCGGTTCTTAACCTGATGACGATCGATAGCTTAATTGAAAACAACTTTTCCACTGTTTTAGCTACAGCAACACTTGGCGAGTTTTTAAATATTCTAGTCCAGTCCAAACGAAATGTTTTTCCCGTTGTTGATGAAGAAAATAACTTGCAGGGAATTGTTTTTATTAATGATATTCGCCACATAATACTTAATAAGTCACTATACGATAAAGTAGTCATGCGCGACTTAATGTATATGCCATCGCCATTGGTTCATCCTGATGAATCGATGGAAGAGGTCGCGAAAAAGTTCCAAACCACCTCACACTACAATCTTCCTGTAGTAAAAGACGGTAAATATGTTGGATTTATTTCACGAGCCAATATGTTTTCTACCTATCGAAAAATAATACAGGATTTTTCAGAAGAGTAAGTCTCTTTGATTATGATGTTCACTTCAATGGCATTGTAATTTTGTCAGCAATACGCTATATTTGCTTATCATAATTTTGTACCCGGAACATTAAAAGGAGGTTTTATTATTTTTGATAAATTTCTTTCTTTCGGATTCCAGCTGATAATCAAAACTGACTGAACAAATGAAAAAACTACCCATTGGCATACAAACCTTTCGCGATATTCGCGACCCACGGGAGAATTATGTTTACATCGATAAAACGCAGGGTGCGTTGCAAATGGTCAATGGTAGCCGCTACACATTTTTGTCGCGTCCGCGTCGATTTGGGAAGTCATTGTTGCTCGATACCATTTCAGAACTATTCAAATGCAATAAGTCGCTATTCGAGGGATTGTATATTTACGATAAGTGGGATTGGAACAATCCGTTTCCCGTAATTAAAATATCGTTTGCCGTTGGCGATTTTTCCAATAAGGAAGCATTGCTCATAAGCCTGAACGAAATTTTGCGAAAAAACTGTGAAGATTTGGGTGTTGATGTGGAGTTGATTGAGGGGCTAAGCATGGGGCAGACCTTCGAGCGAATTATCCGGGCAGTTTCGAAAAAGTACGACAAAAAGGTCGTTATTCTGGTAGATGAGTACGATAAACCCATTTTAGACAATATTCACAAAGAGGACCGCAGTTCGGCTTCCGATGCCCGCGATGTGTTGCGAAGTTTTTATTCAGCTATAAAGGCTGCCGACGAGTACATTCGGTTTGTTTTTTTAACCGGGGTAAGCAAATTCTCGAAATTGAACTTGTTTAGCGGTCTGAATAATTTAGATGATGTGACTATCGATTCTGCCTATGCCACCATCACGGGTTATACGCACGAAGATTTAACCACGCATTTTTCCGAATATCTTGAAGGTGTTGATTTGGAAGCTGTTCAGCGTTGGTACAATGGCTATAACTATTTTGGTACGCCCATTTATAACCCGTTCGATATTTTGTTGTTTTTAGATAAAGATTGTCAATTTTCCAATTATTGGTGGAAAACGGGCAATCCCTCGTTTTTAATTGAGTTGCTGAAAAAAGGCAATTACTATTTGCCCGAGCTTGAAAATATTACGGTGAATGAAGAAACACTCGATGCATTCGATATCGACCACATTAATATAGTGGCTTTGCTTTGGCAAACGGGGTATTTGACGTTCGCTGAACGAATATCACTTTTGGAGGCACCTGTTTTCAGAATGAAAGTACCTAATATTGAGGTACAACGATCGTTAAATAGTCTGTTCTTTGATTATTTGACCAACATCAATTCGGGCAAAGTAGACAAACAAGTAGAAATTGTAAAAGCCATAGACAGTGGTAATTTGATTAAAATTCGGGATGTCTTAATATCACTGTTTGCATCCATTCCGTATTCAAACTATGTAAATAACACTATAGGTATGTACGAAGGCTATTACAGTTCGGTAGTTTATACATTCCTGGCCAGCTTGGGTTTCGATGTGGTTGCGGAGGATTTTACCAACCGCGGACGAATCGATATGACGCTCAAATTGCCTAACCGCATTTACATTATCGAATTTAAAGTCGATGTGCCCAAAGAAGCAGCGTTAGAGCAAATAAAAGCCAGGCGCTATTACGAAAAATATCAGCAACCAGGGAAAACGATAACCTTGTTGGGCATCCATTTCGATAGTGAACAGCGAAATATAAGTGAGTTTGTTTGGGAAACGCTGGATTAGTGTCTTTTTTTAAAATCCTGTTTCTTTTTCATATTTTGTCTGTTGTCCAATTGGTTGAGTATATCGTTCCGTTTTTGTTTTTTCAGAAATGCGGTAATTTGCTTTCGCTCTAGTGGTTTATGCCAAAAGAAAAAGTTGCGTTGGAGCTGTTTCTCTTGTTGTGTTTTGGCGCTAAAAACGGGTTTGTTGGTATACGGATTTATTCCTGTGTAGAACATTACAGTTGCCAGTGTCATTGGAGTAGGGGTGAAGTCTTGCACGGGTTCCAAAAAAAAGTGCTTTTTTTGCGCTTCAATGCTAAGTTGCGCCATGTCTTCCCATGTGCATCCGGGGTGCGAAGAAATAAAATATGGAATTAGTTGCTGGTTTAGTCCGGCATTTTTGTTTTCTACATCGAAAAACTGTTGAAATTTCCGAAACAATTCGAATCCTGGTTTACGCATTGCCTGAAGCACCGATAGTGAAGTATGCTCAGGCGCAATTTTTAGTCTGCCACTTACGTGATGCCTGATTATTTGCCTTGCGTACTTTTCTCCTTTGGACGTTAGGTTTTGGTTTTTATCGTAAAGCATGTCGTAACGAATACCACTGCCTACGGTAATTTTCTTAACGCCTTTTACTTTTTGCGCACGCTGATACAGGTCGATTAGTGGTTGATGGTCTGCATTCAGGTTGGAGCAAATAGATGGGTAAATACATGATGGACGTTGACATTTGTTGCAGATTTCCAGGTCGATGCCTTTCATTCGGTACATATTTGCCGATGGCCCGCCAATATCGGTGATGTGCCCTTTAAAGTCGGGCATTTCGGTAATTTTTTTCACCTCTTTCATAATATTGCGGGGCGAGCGACTAACAACCTGTTTTCCCTGGTGTGCACTAATGGTGCAAAAACTACAACCTCCAAAGCATCCGCGATGACTGTTAATGGAGTGCCGAATCATTTCATATGCAGGAATGGGAGGTTTTTTATGATAACGCGGATGAGGCATTCGGGTGTAGGGTAAGTCCCAAACGGAATCCATTTCTTTTTCAGACAGTTGTTTTTCAGGTGGGTTTACTGTTATTGCAAAATTGTCGATGGGTTGTATAAGGCGCTTTTGCAGAATTTTATTGCTTTCTGTTTCGATGTGTTTGAAGTTTTCTCCGAATTTGGTTTTCGATTTCAGACATTCTTCATGGGAATGCAGCCAAATATCATCTATTTGTTTGTTTTCCGGAATTTCCTGAGCCTTTACCAGTGAAGCTATTTGGGGTAAGGTATTCATGTTGACAAATGGAACTCCTTTTTGCGCCAGTTTGCAAATGGTTCTGATTGTAGTTTCTCCCATACCATATACAAGCAAATCTGCACGGCTATCCCACAAAATGGATGGTTTTAGTTTATCTGACCAATAATCGTAATGTGTAAAGCGCCTCAGCGATGCTTCCACTCCACCAATTACAATGGGAGTATCGGGGTATAGTTTTTTCAGGATGGTAGAGTATACCGTAACCGCGTAGTCGGGGCGATATCCGGCCATACCGTCCGGCGTATAAGCATCATTGCTCCGGCGGCGCTTAGCTGCAGTGTAGTGGTTTACCATGCTATCCATACTGCCTCCGGTAATTGCAAAAAACAGTCGGGGCGTGCCCATTTTTTTAAAATCGCGCAAATCGTCCCGCCAGTTAGGCTGCGGCACAATTCCAATGCGCAGCCCCTCGTCTTCAATTACACGGCCAATAACTGCAGTGCCAAATGCAGGATGATCGACATAGGCATCGCCCGAAAAAAGAATCACATCAAATTCGGCCCAATTTCGAAGTTTTGCTTCTTTTAAAGTTGTTGGAAGCCATAGAGTAGTGTCGGCAGGCATATTTTCTATCATGAAAATGAGTGATCAAAAATAGTGCAAAGTTTTAATTGATGTCCGATGGTGATTGTAGCAATTTTGCAAGCATGTTGTAATTTTAACCTAAGTTGAGCGGTTTGAACTTAGTGAAAAAACGCTTTACTTAGGTTAAACCCCAATTTAGAAATCGTCGGTTTTTACCGAATAGGTCTAAAAATCTTACAATTTCTTTATCGTGAGCGAAAATCGCTCAATTTGGTGTTGATTTTTCTGCATGCATATTTGTATAAAAAAAAACCGGAGGCTTAGCCCCCGGTTTTTAGATAGTTATTTTACTTCTTTTATTGAAGAATAACACGTTGAGTTGAAACTTTATCATTTGCTTTAACACGGATAAAGTAAACTCCG
>JAQICA010000110.1 GCA_027858775.1 Salinivirgaceae bacterium
GCCCGAAAAATAGTCATTGAGAAAATTCAGCGCACCCTTAAAATCGACCCTCAGCCCGATATTTTGTTCGAAGAAACGGCTACTCCACAAACAATTGAGTCCCATACAGCATCCTGGCGCGGAGCACTGTATGGAAACAACTCCAATTCCATCTGGTCGGCTTTTCTGAGGCATAAAAACAAATCCAAAGAATTCAGCAATCTGTTTTTTACCGGAGGACGCGTACACCCGGGAGGTGGAATTCCTCTTTGTCTGGCCTCAGCTGCCATTGTTGAAAAAGAAATTGAACAATTATGAAAGAAACCTTGAAGAAAATTACAAATAAACTCCTGACTCCGGCAAACATCAACCGTTTCTGGATAATTTATTATACTGTTGGAGTAATTGGATTTGCCTTGCCCGCCACCAGGGAGCTGTTTCAAAATCTCATCGGTTTTTCCATCCTTATATCAACAGTACTTATGTTCTGGTTTCACAGGCCCTGGAATGCCCGTTTTTTGGGTGCCTCAGCATTAGTTTTGATTGGGGGTATTTTCATTGAAGCCATCGGTGTAAATACAGGTGTTGTATTTGGAGAATATGAATACGGCTCCACTTTGGGGCCTCAAATCGCAGAAACCCCTATATTGATAGGGATTAACTGGCTGATGCTTGTTTACATTGTATGGCAACTTGTGCAAAAAATTGAGGTCAACGGAGCCGGACAACTGTTAATAGGCGCTACGATACTGGTTGGCTACGACCTTTTTCTGGAACCCGTGGCCATGGAAACAGATATGTGGAACTGGGCCGGGCAAAATGTACCTCACCAAAATTATATCGCCTGGTTTGTTATTTCGTTGGTTTTTTTGAGTATTTTCAAACTAAGTGGAAACCGTTACGAAAATCCGGTTGCACCGGGATTGCTGGCTGCACAAATCGCATTTTTCTTTTTGCTTAATTTGATTAACTAGTGTCTGTCCATAAATTACCATTTGCTGCGTTACACCCTTCCCGGAAACTGCTCATTTACCCAAGTAAACTCCGCATTTCCGGGAAGGGCAAGCCTTGCAACTGGAACTTTCTGAACAGACACAAGACCTATAAAGCATTTTAACGACTTTATAGACGGACACTAATTAGTATTTGGATCAATAACCACACTATAGAACTGATAAATCATGATAATAATAGGAGATTGTTTCGTTTCATTTGCAATAACAACCCACTCCAGCCCCTCTCCCACATTATACATCGTCATTGCGAACGAAGTGAAGCAATCTCTGATTTAACACGGTAAATACAATCAAAAAAACTAACCACCATAATATGATAAAAGCCTCTCACCATCCTTTTCTAATCTGGATTTTCAATCTCTTTACACGAATAATAATTTACCTAAAATTCAATAAAGTTTTTATAATTGGAGACACTGACGTTCCCAAATCATCGGTTTTGGTAATCAACAATCATTTTTCATGGTGGGATGGGTTTTTCATCAATTATCTCAACAATAAATTGTGGAAAAAAACTTTTTACGTGATGATGCTGGAAGAGGAACTTGAGAAAAGAAAACTTCTTTCACGGGGAGGTGCTTTTTCCATAAGGAGAAATCATTCATCTACCGCTGCATCATTTATCTATGCCAAAAACATCCTTAAAAATAACAATTCCAATCTGCTGTTAATGTATCCCCAGGGAAAACTACAGGCTCAGGCTACCCGATATCTGCATTTTGAACCGGGCATCAAGCAGCTGTCTATCAAAACAGAAGCTCCCATAAAGATGGTAGTAACACTGATCGACTATTTCGGCAGCCCTCGTCCCTCTGCATGGCTATACATCAAAGACCTGAAGTTCGACCCGGATCAGTCGGTCTCCATTGAAAAAAATTTTAATGATTTTATGGATGAATGTATTGAAGATCATAATGAAAACACTGAACTTTAACTCTAAACGCAGAGACGCAATGACGCAAAGGTTTTTAATCACATTTTCACATGTAGCAAATTACCTAACAACCACTTACCAATAAGTAACTATTTGTAAAACAATATACCATAATAGACCGTTAGAATTTTAGATATAAGATTTAAAATGAATCGTATGATATTGAAAATATGCATTTTAACGCAAAGCACCTATTGAACGTAAATGACTGGTTTAAAGCCCCTTGTAAAAGTTCAACGGACTATTAATACCACAAACCCGGTATTTAACAATAAAAATGGAATTTCTCAAGATCCTGGCATATATAGCTTTTATAATTCTGGCAATCCGGTGGCTCACATCGCTGCTAAATCTTGCTACAGGAACACC
>JAQICA010000112.1 GCA_027858775.1 Salinivirgaceae bacterium
TTGAAAAGTTCAAGTTCAAGGCTTGGCCTTTCTGAAAATCAAGGCGTTTACTTTCGTAAATAACTGTTTTCAGAAAGGGCGTAAAGCAGAAATTGGACTTTTCGGGCAAGCACTATGTATCATCAAGAATATACTCCACGTTTTTCTGCGCACTTTATGCTGAAGGGTAGAAGAACTGGAGCGAAGCGTAGCTCGACGAAGTTAAAATCAATTACTACCTTTTGGGGGTGGGGCTGATAATTGATTTTTAGTAAATGTCAATACATTATGCATAAAAGCGGATATACGTAAAAAAATGGTTGTGTTGTCGCATGAAAAGTTCAAGTTTTGCCTTTTCTTGATATTAGGGAGTCTTTCGGTTGGTAGATAACCGTTTTCAAGACTGTATGCATCATCGGCTAGCGGCTTGTCGATGCTATGGTGCAGATTCGATAGTTTATGAGTATCTATGGGGATGTGTTGATTTTTACTGAGTACGTATTGTAGTCTGGCTGTATTTTATGGAATTATTCTGATAAATAGAAAAAGGCTGCCCAACTATTTGTTGTACAGCCTCTCTATATTTTATTTCAGATGATTGATAAATCAATTTTTATTATTCAATGCTTTGGCCATGGTTTCGCCCAATTCGGCCGGTGAATTTACCACGCGTATACCGCACTCTTTCATAATCGTCATTTTGGCTTCAGCCGTATCGTCTTTTCCTCCAATTATAGCGCCTGCGTGTCCCATTCTGCGGCCTTTCGGTGCAGTCTGTCCGGCTATAAAGCCAACTACGGGTTTTGTTGCATGGTCTTTTATCCAGCGCGCTGCTTCGGCTTCCATGTTTCCGCCAATTTCGCCAATCATAATAATGCCTTCCGTTTCGTCATCTTCCATCAGTAACTTTACGGCATCGAGGGTGGTGGTGCCAATTATGGGGTCGCCGCCAATTCCAATGCACGTCGATTGGCCTAAGCCAACCTTGGTTACCTGATCTACCGCTTCGTAGGTAAGTGTGCCCGAGCGCGATACAATGCCGATTTTTCCTTTGCTGTGAATAAATCCCGGCATAATGCCCACTTTGCCAAATCCCGGAGAAATAACGCCAGGGCAGTTGGGGCCAACCAATCGCGATGTTTTATCGTGCATGAAATTTTTTACTTTCACCATGTCGGCAGTAGGTATTCCCTCTGTGATGGTTACAATTAGTGGTATGCCGGCATCGGTGGCCTCCATAATTGCATCGGCAGCAAATGCCGGTGGCACAAATATTACCGATACGTTGGCGTCGGTGGCCTCTTTGGCGTCTTTAACCGTATTAAAAACAGGCTTTCCTAAATGTTTTTCGCCGCCTTTTCCCGGTGTTACACCTCCTACAACGTTGGTGCCGTAATCAATCATTTGTTGGGCATGAAATGTGCCTTCGCTACCGGTAAATCCCTGTACCAGTACTTTCGAGGTTTCGTTTATTAGTACACTCATATAATTGTATTGTTTATATCGTTATTCCTATTACCAAAATATCGTCAATTTGTTCATTTTCGCCTTTCCATTCATCAAATTTACTAATTAATATCTGTTTCTGTGTAGATAGTTGCATATTTTGAATTTCGTGCAATGTATTTTTAAATTGGATCGATTTGAATTTTTTGTGATGGTTGCCACCAAATTGGTCTGCGTAGCCGTCGGTATAGAGATAGAGGTGGTCGTTTTTTTTCAGTTTCCACTCTTGGGTAGTGAAATCTTTTGATGCATGATAGCGCATTCCACCAATCGATCGTCGGGTTGTAGGGAGTTCGTGCAGCTCGTTGTTTCTGATGATAATCAACGGACGTTTGGCTCCGGAAAACTTCATTTGTCGGGTTTTGGTGTCGATCCTGAGTAAAATAATATCCATCCCGCTTCCTTGTATTTTGTCTGAGCCATGCATGGCGCTAATAATTTGCCGATCGATGTGCTGGAGTATCTCTGCCGGGTCGGTTAGTTGTTTTTCTTTTACCGCAGTTCGCAGTGCGTTGTATCCCAACAAACTTATGAATGCGCCGGGTACGCCATGCCCCGTGCAGTCGATCGCAGCCAGAAACAGGTAATTGTTTTGGGTTTCGCCAAAATAGAAATCACCACTCACAATATCTTTGGGGCGGTAAAGAATAAAATGCTCGGCAAAATTATTTGTAAAAATGGTTTCGTTTGGCAATATGCTTTTCTGTATAAGCTGAGCGTAGTTTATGCTATCGGTAATTTTTTGCTTTTGATCCTGAAGTATTTTGTTCTGTTCGTTAATGTATCCGAATTGGGTTTCTATTTCATCGCGTTGGGTCGAAATCTCTTCTTTTTGTTCGTTTATTTCTGCATTATAGCGTTTTAAATTGTTATTTGCTCGCTTTTTTGTTCGGATAGCATTAATGCTTACTGTGAGCAGAACAAAGAACAGCAAGCCAAGGGCGTAGGCCAAATTTCTGGCTCGTGTTACAGCTTTAATCTTATCTTCCTGCACGCGGCTTTTTGTTTTTTGCAACTCATTTTTCGAGAGTAGCAGCGTTATTTCTTTCTCCTTTTGCTTAAGCCGATATTTTTTCTCCAGTTCTTCGGTTTTTGCAATCACTTCTATGTTATAAATGTTATCGTGTATTTGTTGTGCTTTTTCGTGGTATTCAAGTGCTTTCTTGTAGTTTTTAATCTGCTTGTAGCTTTGGTAATAGGTTTCGTAAATGCTACGCAAAAGTTCGTGCGAATTGGTGTTTTCTGCCAGTATTATGGCACGGTCGAGCATCACAATGGCGCTTTTGTACTGATCCATATTTACATAAATACTGCTGTAAATTTGGTAGGTTCTTGCTTTCTGATGTGTGTCTTTTTTCTTTTCTGCTAAATCGAGTACTTCATTTAATAGCTGCAGAGCTTCATTTTCTCTCTTCATTTTCCCCAGCAGCGTAGCGTAGTTTTGCATTGTCGATATTTTTTCGAAATACAGTTCAGTATCGTTGAAGTAGAGCATGGCCTCTTTGTAATATTTTTCGGCCATTTTCATCTTTCTTGTGTTTTCGTAGCATTCAGCAATGTTATTATTGATGCGTGCTTTCAACTCTTTCTCCTCAAATGGCTTCAGTATGTCGAGGGCTTGTTTGAAAAAACCGATGGCTTCATCGTTCCTTTCCCATAAGCTGTATAGTATGCCCAGCGAGTTGTAAATAGCAGCTACTTCATCTTTTCTGCTCATGTTTTTGTATATTTCCAGCGCAGCCAAATAATACTCCATGCTCTCTTCGTACTTTATTTGCTCTCTGTAAATGCGCGCCATGTTTTTGTAGCGTAGGGCTATTTGGGTAGAATCGTGCAGGTATCGGGAAATAATCAGACTTTGTTCGTAATAAGCAAGTGCTTTATTGTATTCGCGATAGCTGCTGTATATGTTGCCAATGTTGTTTAGTGTTGAAGAAACAGATGCCGAGTCGGAATATTTACGCTTTATTTCCAGCGATTTCAGGTAATATCCCAACGCGGCTTCATTGTTTGATTTTTTTTCGTAAACATAAGCCATGTTGTGCATTGTTTTGGCTGCGCTTAAATACTGTTTGTTCTCATCTGCCATTTCGAGGCTTTTGAGCATATAGTTTATGGCTTCATCGAATTTGTTTTGGCGGGTCATTACCAATCCCAGGTTATTTAAGGTTTCTTCGATCCCGGCTCGGTGATATGCGTTATTAAAAATTGTTAGTGCTTCTTCGTATTCCAATGCTGCTAAGCCGTATTCTTTTCCAAAAAAGTGGAGGTTTCCCTTTAGTTTAAGACTGTATGCCCGAATGGTATCGCTCTCGTTGTTTTGTGTGTTGTTTATCACATAGTCTAAAAAGTAAAGTGACGAATCGTTACGCTGGTTGTACCAATAATCGGCAAGTTGAAAGGCCTTTACTATTTTGTGTCGTCCGGTGGTGTTTTTAAAAGTATCGTACAAACTATCGCCAGATTGCCCCAGTGCTGTGCTGAGTGTCAATGTAAAAAAGATTACGATAAGATACTTCATTCGGTTCGTTTGTTATCGTGTTCTGCATCAAAAATAATTACGTAAATGTAAAAATAGCATTTTCTATTGGTTAAAGTTCTTATTTTGTGAATCAAATATGTCCAAAAAGAAATTTGTCAACTGGTAATCAATCATGAAAAATTATGCTTTTGTATATTGTATATTGTTTGTCAAGTGGGTTTACACCCGTTTTTTCTTGAATACAAAAAAAATGGTGCTTTTTTTGCTTGCACACGTTAGGTTCGGAACAAATATGCAAAATATATAAGTTGAACGCTAGAATGGGAAAGTAGAGGTATGGCAGAAAAAACAAAAGTTGTAGTTGGTATAAGCGGAGGAGTCGATAGTTTGGCTACTGCCTTGCTTTTGCAGAAGCAGGGTGCAGAAGTGGTTGGTGTAACCTTTATTTTCACCGAAACCCAAAACAATCCCGAATTTAAACAGCATGTGAAATCGGTCGTGGACAAATTAGGTATTAATCATGCCTTTGTCGATAAACGCCGACATTTTCAGGAAACCGTTGCTGCTTACTTTGTACGAGGGTACATGAAAGGGCAGACGCCCAATCCGTGTGCTTTTTGCAATATTTATGTAAAGTGGCCCGAGTTGTTTGCTTATGCAAAAGAGGTTGGAGCACAAAGAGTAGCCATGGGGCATTATGCACAAATAAGTTTGCTTAATGGCCTGCCGGCAGTACAAAAGGGAACCGATACGGAAAAAGATCAAAGTTTCTTTCTTTGGGGATTATCACCCAAACAGCTTTCACAAATCGACTTTCCAATGGGACAAATGGATAAAACCGATGTGAAAAAACTCGTTGCCCGTTTGGGTTTCAATCGTGTGGCATCGCAAAAAGAGAGCACCGGCCCTTGTTTTACAGGAAAAAACTACCGAACCAGGTTACTACAAATTGTGGGAGAGGAGCATATGCCGGGGTTTGGTAATTTTATTAGTCCCGATAAGGAAGTTTTAGGGCGACATAAAGGGTTTCCTTTTTATACTGTTGGCCAACGGCATGGGTTGGGACTGAATCTCACACAAAAAATGTTTGTAAAAACCATAATGCCGGCAACTAATCAGATTGTTTTAGCCGAGCCAGGCGCTCTGTGGAGTACCGGTTTTACGTTGGTCGATTTCCATGTGCATTTCCCGGAAATTGTGTTTCATGAAATAGTAGAAGCGAAACTGCGCTATCGCTGCCAGCAGGCATTTGCACGCGTTTCTGTTCAAGGCGACCAACTTCGTGTAAACTTAATTGAACCCGAATGGGCCGTTGCCCCCGGACAAACTGCCGTGCTCTATTTTAACAATGCTGTAGTGGGAGGTGGCTTTATCGAACGCGTAGATGGTTGTTGAATATCTTTCTCCCAATTAAAAAAGGGTTGGTATTTTTTTACACATTTTAGCAATTTTACCGGGTAGTGCCGGCAAGCGACCTTCCATTCTTTTACAAATTGAAAATCCCGACATAGTGAATCTTTCCCAATTTATTGGGATTAGCTGAACATGATCGGGGATAAATTGAAAAAACTCGATAATGCTGGTATGTTAATCGATTCTTTACAAGGTTACTACGTATTATCTCAAACAGTTTTAATCCAAAAAAATTGATTTTAAAGGTTGGATTGAGCTCACAAGTTCGGTTCAATTTGCCTTCGGCCATTTGCTTCAAGAAGGAAGGTGCCCGCTTAAAATACTTATGTCGATCCCTTCAATCTGATGTCGTTTTGGTGATTTTGAGTATCTGCTTAATGCGGGCTGGCCTGATCAAATTGGCGGGCCAGCGTTGGGGTGAATGTTCAATAGATATAAATGACATAAAAGAGGCTTGTTCAGCTTTTATAGGTCATTAAATCTATTGAATAGAGCGGGTTGAAGCGTAATTTGATCTTGACTTTCCGCCAGTTGTCGGACTAAAGTTTTGCAACTTTTTTTTTCAAGAAAAAAAGTTTAGTGAAAAAAGTCCACAACTTTTTCAACT
>JAQICA010000118.1 GCA_027858775.1 Salinivirgaceae bacterium
TATTAACTCAGATTCTTTTGTAGACATTTTTTTATCATATCGTTAAAAATGTCCTGTTAAGTTCAAATTCAAACTGATTACGATCTTTGACCCCGCGTTTGCCTATAAACTTATTTTACGGAGTAGTCATCAGGAAAGCAAACCCGGTGAAAGTCGTAGATTATTATGAAGACGCGGACAAGATTGGAATAGTTGTGAAAGGTGTGAAAATAAAATTGCTTGATAACCCGGTGGAGAAAACCCTTGAAGGAACAAAGCATTATTGGGTAAAAGTGGAGGTGTTGGAGTAAGCTTTAACTTGATTGCAAAGCACGTTGTGGGATAAATTCCTTAGTTGACTTCAATTTATTGATATTCATTTATAGCCAAAAGAACAAGGGGTTTATAGCCCCTTGTTCTTTATTCTCATTGTGCGGTTTGTATTTAGTTGCACACAGCCTTGCAGACCTATTCTAGGCAAAAAGAGGCGCTGCGACGTGCATCTACTCCATGCGCTCGTATTTGCAGCATCCGGGAAGGTCTCTATAAACATCATCGTCGGCTTTGTGCATTGGTGTGTCGTGCCCCACCTTGCCAATTTCTTTTTGAATTTCATCGACAGAGGTTTTAGCCTCATCAAAAGCCACCTCCAAAATTTCGATTTCCTGTATCCTGTGTCAGGGCTACTTCAACCTGAACGGCAAATTGGATTGATAGTAACTTTCACACTATTAGGTATTTAAACACGCATATAATGTACGCACGCCTCGTGACGCATCCAATTTGATCAGTCCAGCCCGCTTTAGGCCTTATCGTTGATTAAGTGCATAGCAGTTGCTTTTACAGCCGCATGAAGAAAAATGCGTTAAGAAATGAAGAACCCTAGCGAAGTGGAGCTCGACGAAGTCAAAATCAAATTAGGTACAAAAACGGATAATCATTCAAATTAATATATGAGGCCGTTCTAAAGAGGGAAGTAAATAACCAAAAGCTGAAAAACAGTTTTGCCCAGACTCTAAAAAGCGACTAGTTTTCAGCCACCTAGTTCTTTAGGGTTTGGGCGAGAAATAGATGAAAATCCGCAATAATACAGTGATTTTTATTGTTTTTTCTTGCGGATTTTGGATAAAACCGTTTTTAGACCAGCCTCCTTTCTATTACCAAAACTTCAAATCTAGTTCTTTGTACAAATAGTAATATTTAAACATAAGATAGTCTACAAAAGTATTGCTTGTAAGTGCTCCTCCATGTCCTGAACCTTCAACAATATATATTTGATAAAGGGATGTGGGATCTCCTTTTTCCTGAAGAGCAGTCAGAAATTTGTAGGAATGCAGCGGTGGTACTCTGTCGTCGTTATCACCTGTAATTAAAAGTATATTGGGATATTTCACCCCTTTTTTTATGTTGTGTAGAGGCGAATATGACAATAAACTATCAAAACCTTCTTTTTGGCTCACATCGCCATATTCGTTAATGTTTGATGCTGCTGCTCCGGTTGTAAATTTATCTTTTCTCAATAAATCAAACGGACCTGCTTCAGCTATTGCTGCTTTGAATAACTCCGGGCGCTGAGTTATAGCTGCTCCGACCAGCATAGCGCCGTGTGAGGCCCCCATAATAGCCAATTTTTTCGATTTTGTGTATTTTTCATCGATTAGGTATTCTGCAGCAGCAATAAAGTCGTCGACAGTATTTCGTTTTTTTAATCCTCGTCCCTCAAGGCTCCAATTGTTTCCTTTAGCTCCCCCGCCACGCACATGTGGAACAGCTAATATCCCTCCATGCAGAATAAACAACGTTTTAGAAGGGTCGTAATTGGGTTCTACTGTTATTCCATATCCACCATACCCGTACAATAAAGTAGGATTTTTACCATTCATTTTTATATCCTTCAAATGGGTAATATACATGGGGATTTCGGTTCCGTCCTTTGATTTATATGTAACATACTTCGTTTCAATTTCAAACGGATTATAGGGTAAACTAAGCTCCTGTATGGGCTTTACAGTATAATCATCTAACGATATTTGGTACCATAAATCGGGGTGGTAAAACGAAGAGAGACAAAAGGATGTATAGTGCACATTTTTCGAGTTTTCGTAAAAGTAGTTCAATTTTTTCCCTGCCGGAAAACCTTGCATTTTAATTAATTCGCCTTGCATGTTGTGGATTAGGGCAGTATATCCCCCATCGTTTTTATAGATACATGCTAACTTATCTTTGCCAAAAGGATTAACTTCAGATAGTGGAATATCATATTCAGGGATAAATTCAGACAGTTTGTTTTTTTCTTTTGTGTTCGCGACTAATACTTTCCAATTTGGGGCATTCCAGTTTGTAACAATTAAAATACTATCTCCATAGGAATATTGCGGAGATAGAACAATGTCTTTTTTGTTGGGGTATATTAGAAATGTAGATAATTTGAATGAATCCAAAACACCAATATGTTCGTAGCTGAGCGCCTTATATGTTTTTTCACCATGATAATAATAGTGATGCAAGAATAGTAATGAATCGATTTCTGTAAATCCAAAAAACGTTGCGCCGGTTGTATCCTTGTTTTCATATAATAATTTGTCCTTATGTTGTTTAGTTCCCATTTTGTGGAAATACATACTTTGGCCAACAGGAACGTCTAATAACTCCCTTCCTTTTTTAGGAGCTTCAAAACGCGTATAATATAATCCATCGTCATGCCAGATAAAATCAAATCCATTTCTAACATATAGCAGTGTGTCGGGGAGCTTTTCTCCTGTTTTTAGGTCGTAAAAGTGTAATTCACGCCAATCGCTTCCTTTATGAGAGATGGCCATAAAAGCTACATCTGTTTTTTCATTTACATCATAATCTGTAATGATGGCTAAATCGTGCCGGTCTTCCTGAAAGTGTTTAATTTTGACCAGACTTTTATAAATCACATCCCCACGTTTTCTGTAACGTAAATCTTGTGCCCTGTTGTAGCTGCTCCAATAATAGTTAAAATCATACTTGCTTAGTTTGCGTTTTTCTTTTACTATGTTTTCCTTAATTTCTGTCGTTTGTTTGTCATTATACATCGATGCCGTTTGGGCTAAAAGGGTTTGTTGCCGTCCCTGTTTTCGTTGTTGCTTGGCATTTATCTTTTTTTGCGTTTTTATCCATTCTGCCAACCTTGGGTCTTCCGGGTTTTCCATCCACTGGTAGGGATCATAAATAGTGATTCCGTGGTATTTGTCATAAATGGAGTCTTTGGGTACTATTGGATAATCGTATGTTTTTTGTGAAACACTCAAAGTTGCGGAAAGAAGCAGGATTGGTAAAAGTAAAAGTCGGCACATAGCTATAAAATTGTGTGTTAGGTAAAGGGGTTATTTTCAAATATTGGCTGCAAAAGTAAGTATAATTATATTATTAAACCATTCAAATTAATATATGAGTCCGGTCTAAAGAGGGGCGTAAATAACCAAAAGCTGAAAAACAGTTTTGTCCAAACTCTAAAAAGCGAATAATTTTTAGACCTCGCTTATATAGTGTCTGCAAGCGACCATCGTTGTAGCGAAAACAACTATAAACACTACTTGTAGTGTATATGAGAAAAGTCCAATAACTGCGTTATGACCAT
>JAQICA010000182.1 GCA_027858775.1 Salinivirgaceae bacterium
TAAGTTACGTTCATCCACCGTAAAAAGCATTATACAATTAAACATATTAGTTACATCATTCTCACATGAAACCGGTTTTCTTTTGAAAGCACGATTAGTCTAATGTATGTGAAACCAGACAAAACTGGTTAATCCCGCTATTTATAGGATATATGGTCCCGTTAGTGATGTGATTGATATCTATACTGGAGCAAGAGGTAGCTTTGTATTACCTGCTATTCTCCGCATAATCAATTGCTTTCAGTAAAAATAGGCTCAATATTGTTTAGTAACTAGTGTAAAAATACCTGAAATGAATGATTGTGTTTTAAATACTTGGTTACAGATTTTTGTTATTCTATTCACTTTAAAGGTGTTTCAATTCGTTTGTTTTACTTAGTGCCCGTAAGCGACCATCGTTCTAGCGAAAACAACTATAAACACTACTTGTAGTGTATATGAGAAAACCCCAATAACTGCGTTATGTTCATTTTGAAAACAGTAATCCCGAGAATCGGGACGCCTTGATTTTCAAAATGAACAAGCCTTGATCTTGAAGTTTTATAACTGGGCACACAAAAAAACAGTTGGTTGTCTTGATGGCACTACTTAACAAAAATGGTCTTCTGGCGAGATATGCGTTCATTGGGAATAATACGCTGTCGCCGTAGATAGTAAGCCGATAAACACAACGCAGTAGTTATCCATCAATAAGCTCCATTTTCTGCGTTACTCTTACTCAAACCCGTATCATCCCGATGAATCGCGGACTCAACGGTTTCGAGTTTCGAAAGCCTTGAAAATGGAGCTTATTCACTGGATACTCCGACTTTATAGACAGGCTTTAGTTAACGTATTCCGCATTTAAATTTAACAGGAAACTAAAAACTTCTCAGATAATCCTTGATATCCTTATCAGATTCGAGCCCCATTTTCTGTCTCATTCTTGATTTTGCCTTCCTTACCGATTCCGGCTGAACATTTAAAATCCTGCCAATATCTTTGTATGTCAGGTTAAGCTTCAGATAAGCTGAAAGCTTTATTTCATTTTGGGATAATGAGGGATGAGCAATCTGTAGGGATTCAAAAAAGTTAGGATGTATCTTCTCAAATTGAAGTAATTGCTTTTCTGTTTCATTTTGGCCCAATTTATTTTTTACTTTAATAATCAAATCATTAAGCACCCTCTCCTTTTCGATAGATTTTCCTTGTGCATTATCCAACCAATTGTAAATTTCATTGAGCAAATTGTCTGTTTCCGTTTTTTGAAGCATTACTGAGAATAGCTCTCTCTCTTTTGCTTGTAGAGCATCTTGTGTTTTTTCTTTGACTAATTTCTCCAAATTCACATTGTAACTTTTGAGCTCCTCTGTCAACTGGATATTATTCCTGTTTGTTAAAGAGAATTCTGCGGATAAAGCATAGGCTTGAAACAAAATAAAAACGATAAGTCCATAATGTAATGTATAACCTGAATAAATAATTCTGTTAAAGATCATAAACTCCACAGCTGTTGTAATTAAAACAATAAAAAAGCCGAAAGCAAATATGTATCGATCGGTTATTTTTAAGTAAAAAACTTTTAAGCTAAGAAATAAAATATAAAGTAAAAACAATACAATGAGCGCTTGTATATAATGCATTCCCACAGACACATAATAAATTGGGGCAAGTAGGATAAAACCAAGAATTAAAACGATAAGCAACGAAAATCCTTTTATGATAAATTGAGAAAGCAACTCAGGAAAAATATTTCGGAATAGCAGACCCACCATCCAACTGGAAAGCACCGCTGATGCAATAGCAACTTTTAGGTATAACGGAACATTAGCCTGTATAAAGCTATCCATCACTTGAATATCACTCAATAGCGCTTGTCGTACAAACACAAACAGGGCAAACAGTCCAAAATACAAAAATGCTTTTCGATCGTTGTTCAGAAAAAAGAGTCCAATCTGATAGATCGACATTATTAAAATAATACCAAGAATAAATGCATCAATAACTTTACGCCTGATTGAGAGCTCTTTTATTTGTTTCTGTGATCCTAATAGGAATGATTCTCTGAATCCTCCGTATTTTTCACGATAATTGGCTGTTTGAATGACAATTTCATTGAGTCCCTTTTTTGAAGTAAAATCGTTAATCGTATTAATCCTTGCAGGAATGGTTTCCCTCATGTTTTTTCCCGGAAATCCTTTTTCAGAAACAAACTCGCCATTAATCCATAGTCTGTAAGCGTTGCAGTAATCTTTAATTCTAATGGACATAAGCATCACAGTGTCAATGCTTATTGGGATGTAATATGTAGCATATCCCCTACCTTGTATTTGTTTACTATTAAGAAACCTCCTGTTCCATGTTCCCGGCAATTTTACTGAATATCCTGTTTTAGCTACGCTTTCATTATTTATGTCTGCTGGAGTTAAAAATTGTTTCCAATAAAAACCAACAGTTCCTTTCAGTTCCACGACATTATCTTCAACTATATCATCTGTTTTTATAACAATGGTATTGCTCTCAGAATCATCATAAGTCGATGCTAAATTTCCATAAAAAGCAAACAGTAGGATGGAAACAAAAGCAAGACAAAATGCAACAAAAAATACAAGATTTAAAACTTTTAGAGGTTTCTTCATAACTTATATCGAACTGCCACTATTTAACTTTAAAAAGTAAATGTACCGCTTTTGTCCCGGCTATTAATCGAGAATAAGAGAAAATTCACCTAATATTGTATAAATCAGATTGATTCAAATTGAGACGGCATGAGCTACCTTTTCAATCTATCCGAAAATTAAATTCAGCAAAATATTTTCTAAAAAAGAAGTCATATGAAAAAAATCGCTACGCTATTATGCTTACTAATAAGCACAATTGCATTTTCTCAAAATTTTGCAGGAGGAGATGGTACTTCAGGTAATCCCTGGCAGATATCTACTCCGGAGCAACTAGATGAAGTTCATAATTATTTGGGCAGTAGCCATACTGACAAGTATTTTGAACTAATTAATGATATTAACCTTTCAGACTACCTCGCCACTGGTGGCAATGGCTATACGCAATGGGGCGCCAGTGGATGGCTTCCTATAGGCCGCTGGACAACATCTTTTTGCGGAAATCTCGATGGAGATGACTATGCCATAACAGGTTTATTTATTAACCGTGGTTCTGAAGATCATATTGGTCTTTTTGGAGTACTGGAAGATGGAACAATTACAAATATTAACTTAACAAATGTTGATATTACGGGTAAACAATTTATTGGGGGAATAGTAGGTCATATGTTTTGGTTCGGAACACCATCGATTGAAAACTCTTCCGTTTCCGGTCAAATTTCAGGAAATACATACGTTGGAGGAATCGCTGGATACCTTAGCGATGCTGCATGCTTAGTAGATAATTGTCATACTGATGGTGTGATTAGTGGAACATCTCAAAGGGTAGGAGGAATTGCCGGAGAAAACTCGGGTGTAATTAGTAGCTCCAATTCGTCAGCAAATGTTACTGGAGATAATCTTGCAGGGGGAATTGTAGGCTATAACATGTATGGAATAGTTCAACAGTCATATTCAACAGGAAATATAACAGGGAGCAACAGCGTTGGGGGGATTGCAGGATCTAGCTACCAGTCACAAATAAAAAACACATTCTCTTCAGGAGATATTTCTTCAACAAATATGCACTGTGGTGGTATTGCCGGAGCAGCATATGGAGGAATAATCAATAATTCATATGCCTTGGGTAATGTCACTGCTCCAACCTCCATAAGTGGACAAAATATTGGCGGTATTTTAGGTGCAACTGGTGATACAACAATGATTAAAAACACATATGCTATTGGAAACATTACAGGTTTATCAAGTAGAACTGGAGCTATTGCAGGACTTAATGAAACGAATGCAACAATTAAAGATTCCTATTGGAATACTGTAACAACTACACAATCAAATGGAGTTGAATATAATGTGGGTACTGTAACAAACGTGGTTGGCTTAACAACTGCTCAAATGCAGGGAAGCAACGCTGCCACAAATATGAACATTCTTGATTTTGCAACAAATTGGGAAACTGTGGAAGCATCTCAGGCTGATGCTACTGATAATGGCTATCCAATTTTAACGGAGCTGGACAGATATGTACAACTTCAGGAACAGGGCTTACTGGCTACTTTCCAATTAAGCATCAGTGCTTCTCCCGTAGCAGGTGGAACTATTTCAGGTGATGGAACGTACAATCCCGGTGAAACTATTCCAATTGAAGCTACTGTTGCTGAAGGCTATGCGTTTGTTGAGTGGACCGGAGATATTACAAATGTTGATAACCCAGGCAATGCAGTTGCCAATATTACAATGCCGGCAGCAGATGTAACGCTCACCGCTAATTTTGAAGCGATTGATTATACCTTAACAGCGGATATTAATCCTACGGAAGGTGGAAATATTACAGGCAATGGCACATACAATTTTGACGATGTAGCTAACTTAACAGCTACAGCCAATGAAGGATATCAATTTATAAACTGGACTGATGGAGGCGGAACAGAAATCAGCAATCAGGCAACTTATGATTACACGATGCCGTCTGAAGATGTTACGCTTACTGCTAACTTCGAGTTGATTGATTATAATGTAAATGTAAATATTAGCCCATTAGCAGCCGGAACTATTACAGGTGAAGGAGTGTACAATATGGGTGATCTAGTTTCACTTTCAGTAACGGAAAACACAGGATACGAATTCCTCAACTGGACTGATACTGCTCATGCAGAAGTTCTTAATGAAAATATGACCAATGATTTTACTATGGCAGCCAGTGATACCATCATGACTGCTAACTTTGGTCTTGAAACCCTCCACGCCCTTGATTTTGATAGCGTTGAGGATTATGTAAGCATTCCTCACAGTGATAACTTTAATGTTGGAAATACAGTAAGTGTAGAAGCCTGGATATATCCAACTGACTTATCAGGCAGATTTACCGTTTTTTCAACGAGAAATCAAAATGCAGTTGGCTCCTGGCAATTGGAAGTAGGCGTCGGAAACAACGACAATAATATAGTTGCAGTTACTGGAATCAATACTTGGGTAATAGTTAGCGAAAATAACATAATTAAAGAAAACTATTGGCAACACATTGCTTTTGTTCGAGGTCCGGCAAGTGACAAACTATTTGTGAATGGTAATGAAGTTAGCTTGCAGCAACAAACACCTTATAATTTTGCAGATAACACATCAATTAAAACTATTGGAGTAGGAACAAACGGAGCAGCGCCTTTCCAGGGCAAAATAGATGAAGTAAGAGTATGGAATGTTGCTCGCACAGCTGAAGAAATAAAACAAAACTTTAGAACAAACCTAATAGGTGATGAAGCAGGGTTAGCAGCCTATTACAAATTTGATGAAGGTGTAGGAAACTACACATTTGATAATAGCCAGAACAACAATATTGGAACACTAACAGGTTCACCCGTTTGGATTCCTGAAGTATTTAAAAACCTCATTGCCTTAACCGTAAGTGAAGCTCCTGAAGGTTCGACCGACATAAATTCAAACCCTACAAAATTTACAAATCAGGGAGATGAAATAGCGCTTTCTACTACACCGATTCGTGGATTTGAATTTACTGAATGGACAGGTGATATTGAAAATATTACTACGGGTAATGTAAATTCCGATACAGTAACAGTTACAATGCCTGATCATGATATCGCGCTGACAGCAAATTGTACTGAGCTGGACCAATATATGCTGACGTTGGTAGCGCAACCCACAGATGGAGGTACTTTAATTGGAAGTGGTAATCAATATGTTGGGTTAGATACTTTACTAATAGCCCTGGCAGATTTTAAATACAATTTTGTGAACTGGACAGATGAAGAAGGAAACATCGTAAGTACTGAGGCTGAATTCAATTATCAAATGCCCGCTTCAGATATTACGTTTACTGCAAACTTCACACAAAAAACAACTCAACCGCTACCTCTTATTGAAGACTTCAATGCGCAAACATTACCAGAAAATTGGTTCGTTATAGACCAACCAGACCAGCTTACAACAACAACTTGGACATTCGTTGATAGTTTCAGCAATATGTATTTACCTCCCCCTCCCGGTAGTTTAAATGGAACTCCATTTGCCATCATTGCAAATGATGGTTCAGGTGCAAAAATGAATTCCATACTTTATACTCCACTTATTGATGTCAGTAATATAGCTGACTCCACATTACTGCTTTCATTTGAACATTTTTATTTGCATATTTTTGAAGGCTCCGCAACTGTTGATGTTTGGGATGGCAATACATGGCAGAATCTGTCATCTTTTAACGTCCCCGTTGGAGATTGGAACAATCCTGAGCTAAAAACCATCGACATCACAGAATATGCTAATGACAAATTAACTGTTCGTTTTCAATATAATGATCCTAACCAGTATTCATGGATTTGGGCAATAGATAATGTTAAAATAGAAGCATTTAGCTCAAAAGCTGAAATTCTTGACTTTTCACTTGCAGAACAAACTGCTCCTGCAATGATTGACGAGACTACTGGTAATATACAGATTGAAGTGCTTTATGGTACAGACATAACAAACCTTGCACCATCAATTACAGTATCTGATGGTGCTTCAATTGTCCCTGCCAGTGGTGCAGGTAATGATTTCACAAATCCTGTAACCTACACTGTAACAGCTGAAGATGGAATTACAACTAAATTATGGACAGCTACTGTTACAACAGCTACTGCAACAGCCAAAATTCTTTACTTGAATACAAATCCGTTTGAAATTGGCAGTGTTACGGGTATGGGAAGCTATGAAACAGCCGACCCGGTTGACGTAAATGCCACTACGGAAACTGGATATGAGTTTATTAATTGGACAGATGACCTTAGCAATATTGTGAGTACATCTGCTAATTATAGTTTTAATATGCCTGATGCAGATTTAACACTCACAGCCAATTTTGAACTCATAGACTATCTTGTTAACGTTACGGTAGCACCTACAAATACAGGTACAATTAGTGGTAATGGAACTTACAATATGGACGATGCAGTTGCATTAACAGCTACTGCGAATGAAGGCTATACGTTTATTAACTGGACTAACAGCGAAAGTATAGTAGTTTCTGAAAATACCGCATATAATTTCACAATGGAGGCCGAAAATGTAGATCTCACGGCCAATTTCGAAGCCATTGATTACAACCTAACACTTGAAGCAACACCTGTTGAAGGTGGAACAGTTTCTGGTGATGGTTTATTTAACATTGGTGATATGGCAAGTGTATCGGCTACAGCGAACGAAGGTTATCAGTTTATTAACTGGATCGACAGCGAAAGCACGGTAGTTTCTGAAAATACCGCATATAATTTCACAATGCCTGCCGAAAATGTAGATCTTACAGCTAATTTCGAAGCCATTGACTACAATTTATCGCTTGCAACCACACCTATTGAAGGTGGAAATGCGTCAGGCGGAGGTGTGTATAATATTGGTGATGTGGCAAGTGTATCGGCTACCGCTAACGAAGGTTATCAGTTTGTGAACTGGATCGACGAGGGCGGAACCGAAGTGAGTACTCAGGCTGCATTTGATTACAGTATGCCGGCTGCAGATGTATTACTTACGGCTAACTTTGAACTTATCGAGTATATGGTGAATGTAACCATAGCACCGACGAATGGAGGAACCATTACCGGAGATGGAACTTACAACATGGGCGATGAGATTGCTTTAACTGCCACAGCGAACGAAGGTTATACGTTTATTAACTGGACTGACAGCGAAAGCACAGTAGTTTCTGAAAATGCTGCGTATACCTTTACCATGCCTGCCGAAAATGTAGAACTCACTGCCAATTTTGACGACGGGTCATTTATCAATGAATATACCGTTGGTAATATCGATTTATATCCAAATCCGGCGAAAACAAGTCTCAACATTGTATCGGAAACACCAATTGTTGAGCTGCATATTTTCAACAATTCAGGTGAATTGGTAACTAAGAAAAATGTGGATAATACAGAATATGAGCTTTCCGTTTCTGAGATGCCAAGCGGAATGTATATCATCAAAATTTTTACTGACAAAGGATATTTCGTAGAAAAATTCCAGGTGATAGAATAAGCACCCCGAATATTTCGCGCTAAATATCTGTAAATTACCATAAGAATAGAGGCTGTCCCAAAAATAATGGACAGCCTCTTTCTTTATACCCAAATTGAGCGATTTTCGCTCACGATAAAGAAATTGTAAGGCTTTTACCTCACCTATTCGGTGAAAACCGACAATTTCTAAATCGGGGTTAAACCTAGGCAAAGCGCTTTTTCACTACGTTCAGACCGCTCAACTTAGGTTATATTAAAACGGTTGCGAATAATTGGTATAATAGACAAAACTAATGGGTTTTGAGACTAGTATCCGTCAATAAGCTCCATTTTATTCACTGGATACTCCGGCTTTATGGACAGGCTCTCGTTAGGGGCAAATGAAGAAAATCAAATTCAAATTGGGTACAATAACGGATAACCATTTAGTGTTTTTACAAGTCTTTCTCTCGAAGAACCCACAAATTTTGCTCATTCTGTATTACTATGAGGTAACTCGAATACCTCATTTTGAAAAAAAACATCGACAAAGAACTGAAGTTTTTTCTTTCTCCATAAGAGAGATGCAAAGCTTCACTCTTTTATTTGCGCGTGATTATACCTTAGGAACAATTTCATGTATGCAACAATTATCCAGATGTAAGTATCTTAATATCTGACATTTATAGGGTAATACGATCTTGATATGTGCTTTTTGTTGTTTTCTAATGCATTGTTATTTAAGTAAAAATACTTAAATCATGAGAAGAAAAAAGCGATAGTTTTGTTTGAAGAATTTCTGTTAATAATATTTCAAATGAGAATTATTATATGTTTTTTTTATGTAGTTTTATTTTCATATCCTGTTGTTGCTCAGGAGGAAAAGGAAAAGTGGTTTGGCTTTGAAACATCCGTAACGGGTGACTTTTACAAAACCCTGGACGGTGGTATTTCAAATGATTACGTTTACCTTGGAATGGAAGATGTTATGTTATCGTTTGATTTGGAAAAGATGGGTTTGTGGAAAGGTGGAGAAGTATTTGTGCAGGGATTGAATACACATGGTAGATTGCCTTCAGAGGAACTTACTGGAGATATGCAAGTAGTATCTAATATCGAATCAGGAGATTATACCGGAGTTTATCAATACTTTTTAAGTCAGAATATAGGTGATTGGACTTTTTTAATAGGTCAGCACGATTTAAATAGTGAGTTTGTAGGTACAGAGTATGGTGGAACATTTGTGAATAGTTCTTTTGGAGTTTCTCCAACAATTTCTTTGAATGTACCCGTATCAATTTATCCAATAGCCGCCCTGGCTTTTGTTGCTAAATATGATTTTCAAGAGAAGTATTGCTTTAAACTTGGAGTATACGATGGTGACCCCGGCGATTCTGAATCGAACCGATATAATTTGCAACCAAATATCTCTGACCAGGAAGGTGCTCTTATAATAAGTGAATTTGAAAGGTCTTTATCCTTCAATGGAAATCCGGATAAAGTAAAATTAGGAGGCTATTACCATACGAATAAATTTATTGATTATACAGATACGTTAGAAAAAGTAGACGGAAATTTTGGTCTGTATTCAATCATAGATTTTGTATTGTGGAGTAGTTTCGCTAAACCAGATCGGTATTTTGGTTTGTTTGCCCAGGGAGGTTTGGCACCTTCTAATATAAATCAGGTTAATTACTACGTGGGAGGAGGAATTCATATGAATGGGATTCTGAATACAAGTAAACCAGATGCTTTAGGTTTGGCCTTTGCTTACGCAAATGTTAGTAAACCATATCGAAAATTAAATACAGATATGACTCAGGGAGAGTTAGTGCTGGAATTGACATATAAACTTGAATTTCTTGATCGTTATTTCTTGCAGCCAAATATACAATATATTATGAACCCCGGTGCCAGTAGCACAATTCACGATGCATTGGTAGCACTATTGCGTTTCAATATTTATTTAAACTATTAAATAAATTATTATGATTAACAATATGAAAATTGGAGTAAAACTTTTTCTAGGCTTTGGAATTACATCTTTTATCCTACTGTTTGTTGGGGTGAGGGAGTATCAGGTATTGCAGAACCTTGAAGATGAAAGGATTGATATGCAAACGGCTAATGATTTGGCTGATGCTGTAATGGAAGCAAAATTTGAACTTAAAACAGATTTACAATTGGTTATGGAAATGTTAAATTCTAATAACCTAAGTAAGTTGAAGTCCTATTTTGCTGAACATCAGGAATTAACTGCAAAATTTGATGCTGTTCTAGAGACCGTCATTCGAATAAGTAGTGATGCTTCCTGGGGTCCCGAATACAAGAGTGGAAAAAATGAAATTCTGAGTACTGCAGAAGAGCTGGACCAGAC
>JAQICA010000199.1 GCA_027858775.1 Salinivirgaceae bacterium
AATTTTGTCCGCGTAATGAATCTGCAATACATACCAGCCGCTTCGTATAGCCGACACATCCAAAGTAACTACCTGCCGACCCGGGAATACATTCTGTATATCGGTAAAAACCACTTGTCCCATCGAATTGACAAGCGACAAGGTAATTGAGCTATTCATATAGGCATACAGCTCAATATTGAGTTCTTCGGATGTTGGAACAGGATACACATCTACTTGCGTAGCTATAACCGGACAATTTACAGCCACTATACCTTCATAATGTTCGTCACCATTAAAATCGACCTGTTTTAAACGATAATAGTATGTATGATGAGCTATTTCCTCATCGAATGTTCGATACTGAACGGCTGAATTGCTGTTTCCCTGGCCGTCGACTCTGGCCAATTCGCTGAAATCAATTGCATCGGTACTTTTTTCAATCACAAAATAATCGTTTTGCTGTTCCGAAGCTGTTTCCCATTCTAATAGAATCCGTTGGTTTTCCCATTTTCCGGTAAAAGAAACCAGCCTGACCGGCAACGGCCATTCTGCATTGGCAATGGCAAACTCGCTGAAAGATGTAAGCCCCAACCGCTCGGCATAGCCCGATGCTACTGTTCGTCCGGCGTCACCGGCGTCGGGTATTGTAGTAGTAGAACCAAAGCTCTGCCAATCTGCATAGCTGGTTGATCCCGATGGACGCTTTAATAACCCAAATTGGTTGTCGGTAAGTTTGGCTTCAATAGCGCTGTTAAAATATAATCGTAAACCATAACTTCCAGCATCGCGAACCCCATTTGGCTCAATGTTCCACGCCCCATCTTCCACCACATTAATGTAGTTGTTGCCGCCCGATTCGGTTGTGTTCAGATTATCATCAATATTAGCGTCACTTTCAGTGATTGCATAGGCCGAAACAGAAAGTGAGCTAATTCCGGTAAGGCTATTATTTACAAATTCTACAGGCAAGTAATTTGTTGCGGCAGATCCATTTCCAACAGGGAAAATATAAGTGTCAGTGTTCGTTGATATGGCTCTGGTCAATGTTCCATTCACAAACGCAGTAGAACTTCCTCCGGTTAGGTTGGCAGCCACAGCAGAAGTATGGTCAATTAGATACGAACCTGTTGTAGTAAAAATACCATCGATTAAATTCAATGCATTGGTTACTGTTACAGTCTCATTCAATGTTACTTCTATGGCACTTCCATCGACGGTTAGATTAGTTACCGAGCCTGAAGGTGGCACTTCGTTGGAAGTGGTTACCGTTCCACGGTACACCAAATTGGACGTGCCTAGAAAAACAGGAGCTTTGCTAAACGTGCCTACTGAACGTACTATAGTAATATCGGTAGCTAAAGTTAAATCCGTGCCAATATTCATTGCTCCATTTACAAGAAAGACACTATCTGCCACATTCACATCACCACTAAGTGTAAGACCTGCCGCGTTATCGACTCCAAGGCCATTAAAACTTTCAGCGTTAGCAATGGTTTGCGCAGCACTGCCATTGAATGTAATTGTTCCTGCAGTGTGCGTAACAGTATTGTCTCCGGAGGTAGTCCAGTTTCCTGAAATGTTCATATCCTGAGCTATGGTGGCTGCATTACTGAACGTCACATGATGCAGTTGTATACTACCTGAACCACTTATGGTTATGGGATTATTAGTAAGTTCAGTGGTTCCGGCCGTAATTTCGATAGTTCCATTGTTCGTTACATCACCCTCGATGGTGGATGTTACGGGATTGTTAGCATTTAGTTCAGCGCCATCATCCATAATGATATCATGAACCGTTGCATTATTGCTTATTAGAGGGAAGTTGCCCCCCTGCGGCGATGCCGGAATATAAATATCGACTCCTGCTTTTGGTATTTCACCTCCCCAGTTGGCCAATGTGTGCCAATCGGTGGTTTTACCAATCCACAAGTTACCAAACGAAGCTTTGAAAGACTCGTGGCTGGTGCAACTTCCATCGGTTACGGTAACAGTGATGGTGGTTACACCATGAACTCCGGCTTCGGGTGTGATTTCAATGGTTCTGTTTTCACCGGATCCGCCCAGGGATATTCCGACATCCTGAACCACACTTTGGTCAGAACTTGTGGCCGTAACCGTCATTGCATCGTCATTTTCATCAGTTACAGTAAAGTTAATTACACCCGTACCTACACCCACATTGTTACTTTGATCGGTAATGCGGCTAACAATTGGTGTGTAATTACTTTCAACCACGTCAATGCTTTTCGAAGCACTGTTGTTGCTAAAGTCACTCTCTTTTTGGTTATTGGATCGCACGCTGGCGTATGCTTCAATAGTTTTTCCGCTGGCGCTGTAATTCACAGTACCTGTAATGGTTAACGCAACTGTTTCTCCATTGGCCAGATTTGATACCTGCCAGTTACCGCCAGCCGGATAATACGTTCCGCGCTCTGCCTCATGGTCGAAATAATAAAAACCATCGGGCAAAGCCGCATTCACAACCACGTTCGTAGCATCTTCGGGGCCATTGTTAGTAATGTTGATAGTGTACGCCACCGGATTTCCCATACACGGAGCATCGGTATCGGTAGAAATGGCAATAGCCAAATCGCTCACATCGGTAGGTTCATCACCAAAAACCATTACGCGGTTCATATCGCGGCCATTTACAAATAGGCGATCATTAATGTCGAAATAAATGGTGTAAGGATTTTCGAAATTATCATCACCCGGATTCCCGTCGGTGCTATACTGAATATTGGTCGTAAAATCAGGTTGTCCCAATACAATATCAGCGGAAGCACCATTTTCCTGTGGCACCTGATTAAAAATTAATACCCTATGATTAACAAATTCTGCAACAGCCAAAATTCCCGTTGGAGAAACGGTTACACCAATGGGTACATTAAATTTATTGACCGCCAGTCCGGCACTTGAAATACCAAAATCTTCCTGTCCAATAACATAATCGGCCGAAGCCCCATGTTGTTCCGGAGCGGAATTAAAAACCAATACCCGATTATTATTTACATCGGTAACCAATAATTTCCCATCCATCGAGATTGAGATATCCCAAGGTCCGTTCATTTTGTTGGAAGCATTTCCACTTGTGTTTGTATTGAAATCGTCTTGTCCAATAACTACATCGGCAGAAGCACCATCAGCTGTTGGAATGCTATTGTAAACCAATACCCGGTTATTGCCCATGTCGGCTACAAATAATCGTCCATCGGGAGTTACAACCAAGCTTTTGGGAACATTTAGCTTAGTCGAAGAGCACCCTGATGTTCCTGTTATAAAATCAGCTTGACCAATAACCACATCTGCTGCCTGACCGGTGGTAGTGGGTATGGTATTCCAAATCAATATGCGATTATTTCCGGCATCAGAAACCAGTAATTTAGTCCCATCTGCACTAAATGCCACACCATCTATGGCTTTGGTTAACGAACTTGTACAATCAGATTCTTCGGTAGTGACTCCAGATTTCCCCAACACCACATCGCTGGGAGCGCCATTAGTTGTGGGTACTGCATCCCATAGCATAACACGGCCATCGTTACCCTGAAAGGCTGACGTATATTGTGAACCCACAGCCAGAATTCCAAGTGGACTAATACCACATGAAGAGGCTCCAGGCGTTGTTGAGGCATCGGTAACAGCAGTTGTTGTGATAAAATCGGGTTGCCCAATCACCATTGTGGCAGGATCCATATTGGCGTATTGGTGGCGAACCACTTGAGCCACAAATGTTTCAGTAGTTGCGCACGTACCATCGTCAACGGTTATGGTTACATTGGTGCTACCATACTGATTTGTCGCAGGTACAATATCTAGCGTACGATTTATTCCGGTTCCTCCAAAGGTGAAGTTGGCATCGGGAATAAGCGTGGCATTATCGGCAACAGCCGAATAAGTCAACATATCTTCCGATGTTTCGGCATCATTTACGGTAAAATTAATGGTACTAAACGCCGTATTAAACGTAGTTTGTTGGTCGGCAATTGCTGATATTTGCGGAGCTGTGTTGCTATTGATAGTAACATCAAGCTCAACAGAATTATTAGTGGCATCGGGGTCATTGCTATACAAAGAAGAAACGGTAGGATTTGTGGTTATTGTGCTACCTCCTTGTCCGCTGTTTACCGATGTCCAAACTTCCAAAATGGCTGTTTCGCCGTATTGTAAGGCATCAATGTCCCATGTGCCTGAAGCATAACTGCCCTTATCGGTTTCAAAATCGACAAGCGTTAGTCCGGCAGGAATGGCATAAGTAACTTCAATATCGACCGCTTCATCGGGGCCGTTATTCGCAACCGATAGGGTATAGTGAATCGTACTTTCTTCGCATGGTGTTAAGTCATCCGCATTGAGCGAAAGTGTCAAATCGCTGTCATTGGCCAAAGGATCATCGGTAGTAACCGTCCAACTTTTTAGCGTGGGCGCATTGCCCGAACCATCGGGGGTAAATGTTCCCACTAGCCTAATGGTTGCATAACTATATGCACTCAGATCGGCATTACTTGTGCCATAGGTAGCAATATCTGTCCATGTTCCACTATTGTCATATTGCACTGTAACTTCAAATGTGCCTGCTGTTCCTTCGGCATCCCAATAGAGTCGCCCCCAGTTGAGAGCACCATCAAATGAAGCTCGCTCCATGGGTTCAGAAATAATGGTTCCGGGAGCCGTGTTTTCGTATTCCACGTAAAGTTTTGCCGCATGGCTCGGGTCGGAATCGATGGTACGGATTTTACGGTAAGTAAAATTTGAACCATCTTCCATAATAAGAGCAATGGCATTTCCTGAACTCCACCCTGCTCGATTAACAGTTGCTTGTATTAACGAGGTTAAATCGGGACTTTGGTAGTATGAATAATCGTACCAAACATCAGAAAACGTCCAGTCTATTTTCGATGTAACTGATCTTCCAGAGGGACGTTCTGTTGCTGTATTTGCAAATGTGGCTGCATCATCGGTGTCTTCTATATAAATATCTACATCAATACTATTGCTTATTCCGAATCCAGGGTTCTCGGGGTAGTGACAACTAAAGGCCATAAATGCATTATTAATTATTGCGTCCTTGGGAGTTTCAATATTAGTAAAACGGAAGCCAGCGGTGTTAGATTCCCAGTCACCGTCAAGGTTGTCAAAGCCTATGTAAATTTCTGGCGCCGCATCGTCATAATTCCATGTTCCATTATTAAAATCATAGGCGTCGTCAGTAGTAGATGTAATGGTTGAGGTTACAGCGATGCTTGATTTATAACTCACTTCATCATCACTATTTTCAACACCTGTAAGCTCGCCTGTTGAAAGTTGATAATCAACATGCTGAAACCATTGTGGGTCGCTGGTTTCGGTAGCTTTCCATGTGAAACTGATTATGTTACTCCATTTGCCCCACGAAGTTCCGTTGTCGTCTGATGCGGCCACACGAACAAAATAAGTGGTATTATCTTCGAAGCCAAGTGTTGGATTTAATTGGTTGCAGGTGAGCGTATATTGTGTTCCGGCTGCATAGTCGCTGTCACCGTTATATGCAATGCCAAATTCCTGAATATGCGATATATCACTATATTGTGGCGACTTATTAATTTCTACCATAAATCGGTTAAATGTGGCAGCAATATCACTGCTAACGCTAAAAGTAGGATCCGTAATGTATTGGTAGCTATTATCAAAAACCAATTGGTTCGCTCCATCACTGTTGTGAATGGTGGTTTTGGCGTAGCCGTAAATGGCGAAGTCGTCGACATTCATACCATTGTAGGTAGTGGAGCCGTCTGATCCGAATGAAATTCTAAATTGAAAATCGGAGGCTCCTTCAAAATCGGCAAGGTCGACAACGATTTTTTTCCAACTAAAGTCATCATACCAAGCCAGATTAGTGCCGAGGACATTTCCAGAAGGAAGTTTTCCATCATAAGGATAGCTAAGTTGTGCATTATAGAGTTTTGTCCATGTAGCGCCATCAATCGAAGCTTCAATATATGCACCGTCGTAGCCAGGGTCTGTATCCATTTCAGCATAAAAAGTAAGTTTGCAGTCGGAATAATCACTAATATTGATCGATTCTGAGGTTAGAATATACGAAGTATTGTTGACATAAACACTACCTCCAGCCGTGGCAATAGAATTTGTTCCTGTATAGGGATAAGCATCTACAGCCCAGTTCCCTAAAGTCCATCCGGTGGTTGCTTCGCAATCGTTTGTCCAAAAAGTTGTGGTGGCTTGCGGCAATGCTGCAAGCGGCAATAATGTCAATAGAATGAATAGAATACGCTTCATAAGTAAATGTTTTATATCGAGAATAATAGCAAGACCGTTAAAAGAACTAACTAAATACGTTTTATTACGTACTTTAAGGGAGGAAAGTTACTGTTTAATATTATAGTATCAATGGGGTAAAATACGTATAATTCGGTACGTTATCACTTTCTGGCAAATGAATTTTTGTTTCTATTGAAAGAATTCCAAATTGCAAAGGTTTGTCAGGCTATTGGGAGCCTGACCATAAAGTTGAAGGCTGTTTTCATTATTATAAACGAAAAATGTGGTGCAGGCTCCAATTAATTATACTAAATTTGCGCCCTAAAAAATTACTGCAATGTTAAAAACGCATACTGTAAACGCGGTTCAGGCAGCAATTCAAAATGCGGCCGGGCAAAACAAAAAGATAGGTTTTGTTCCCACAATGGGAGCATTGCATCAGGGGCATTTGTCGCTTATCGATATAGCAAAAGAAAATGCCGATGTTGTAGTTGTTAGTGTATTTGTAAATCCAACTCAATTTAACGATCCAAAGGATTTTGAGAAGTATCCGCGAACCATCGATGATGATTTTCGCAAGCTCGAAGAGTCCGGTGTCGATATTGTTTTCAATCCCGAAACAAGCGAAATTTACCCTGAAGAAGATATACGCAATTTTGATTTTGGCCTTTTAGATAAGATGATGGAAGGGAAGCATCGTCCGGGGCATTTTGAGGGTGTAGCACAGGTTGTAAGTCGTCTGTTCGATATTGTTAAGCCACAAGTTGTTGTTTTCGGTGAAAAAGACTATCAGCAACTTGCCGTTATAAAGAAACTTGTAAACGATTACAATTACCCCATTGAAATAATCCCCGGTCCTACATTACGCGAGGCAAACGGGCTTGCCATGAGTTCGCGTAATGAACGACTTACTGCCGATGAACGAGCCAATGCAGCTGTAATTCGGGCTGTTTTGCTGGAATCTCAATCAATAGCCGGTAATTACACTCCTGCTCAAGTAGAAGAGTGGGTAATTAAAAAAGTAAACCACAATCCCCACTTAACCGTAGAGTATTTTCAAATTTCTGATAATGAAACACTCCGGCCTGTTACAGGGTGGCAAGAAAATTGTGATTATGTAGGATGTATTGCCGTTTTTTGCGGCGATGTACGTTTGATTGATAATATCAAATATTCGTTATAACTTTACACCAACAAAAACCATAATTAATATGTTTATTGAAGTTGTCAAATCTAAGCTTCATAAGGTTCGCGTAACCGAGGCCAACCTTCAGTACGTGGGAAGTATCACCATTGACGAAGACTTGATGGATGCCGCCAATATTATTGAAAATGAAAAAGTGCAGGTGGTGAATATCAATAATGGTGAGCGCTTTGAGACCTATGTGATAAAAGGTGAACGAGGTTCAGGCACATTGTGCTTGAACGGGCCGGCTGCACGAAAAGTGCAGGTCGATGACATTGTAATTGTCATTTCGTATGCATCTATGGACTTTGAAGAAGCAAAAACATTTAAACCATCTTTTGTCTTTCCCGACGTTGAAACAAATACTGTTGTAAAATAGAATATTTTGAAAAAAAAGATAATTAATAGCCTGAAATTCCTGGTCTTTATAAGCCTGGGAATTTTTATTTTTTGGAAAGTTTATAAAGGGCAGGACGTAAACGAACTTTGGAGCTCCCTACACGAAGTGAATTTTCTGTGGGTTTATGTGAGTATCTTTTTTGGAATTTTCAGTCATTTAGCTCGTTCGGCTCGATGGCTTTTGTTGGCACGCTCGTTGGGGTATCGCCCCTCGCCCTACAACTCGTTTTTTGCTGTAATGATGACCTATTTTGCCAACTTGGCCTTTCCTCGCATGGGCGAGGTTACGCGGTGCGCCATTATTAAACAGTATGAGAAAATTCCGCTAAGCACAGCATTGGGAACCATTATCACAGAACGCCTGATTGATCTGATTATGCTGGCTGGAATAACTTTAATAGCAGTAGGTGTACAATTTAATGTGTTTGAATTATTTGTGACCGAAAACCCTGCTATTTCTGCCAATGTGAAAAGTCTTTTCGATTCTGGAATTATTATTGGCGCCATTGTAGTCTCTGGTGTCGTGGCTATTGTATTGTATTTTACATATCGCAACAGGCTAAATAAGTTTTCACTGGTTCGGAAATTTAATGAAAAAGTTACAGCTCTTAAAGATGGGCTATTGAGCGTTCGCAATGTGGAAAATAAGTGGCTTTTTGGTGTATATACCTTGACAATTTGGATATTTTACTTCGGAATGCTCTACATCTGCTTTTTTAGTTTCCCATTTATGGATTCCCTTGGGCCACTCGCAGCACTAGTGCTTTTTGTGCTCGGGAGTTATGGAATGGTGGCTCCTGTGCAGGGAGGAATTGGTGCTTATCATTTTATGGTAATTTCAGGTCTTGTGATCTATGGTGTTGCCGATTCCGATGCGCGATTGTTTGCTTTAATTGCCTGGGGATCACAAACAATTATGATTATTGGAATGGGAATATTGTCTTATGTAGCTTTACCAATTTATAATGGGTACCTTGCAAAGAAAAATAAATTGGAGACTGACGTAGTTAATTGACCAAAATGGGATATTTATGAAACAACAAGAAATACTGGACAATAAAATTCACACAAAAGAAAGTATTGCGGCTCTTCTGAGTATATGGAACTTTAAAGAGCAAAAAATTGTCTTTTCCAATGGTTGTTTCGATATTTTGCATCGTGGACATATTGAGTATTTGGCCAAAGCGGCCGATTTAGGACACAAATTGGTTATCGGGTTGAATACCGATGCATCGGTACGAAAAATTAAAGGACCCCAGCGACCGTTGCAAGACGAGCAATCGCGATCGATCCTTTTAGCCGCGTTGCATTTTGTCGATGCTGTAATTCTTTTCGACGAACCAACTCCATATGAACTCATTAAAGCCATTCAGCCTGATTTTTTGGTGAAAGGAAATGATTACAAAGCTGAAGATGTAGTAGGTTACGATATTGTAACACAAAAAGGGGGACAGGTAGTTACTATTGAATTAACCCCGGGCTACAGCTCCACAAATATTATTAACAAGGCAATTGGTCAGTAATCATTTTAAATTTGTCAAATAATCTAATTTTTCTCATAAAATATCTTTACTTTTAATGATTGAAAAAATACCTTATTTGCTAAATTTGGAAATTACGAATAATTGCAATGGTTGCTTTAATTGATACGGTTCCATTAGTCCATGAATAAAAAACTATACAAATGAAAAATATAGTGTCATTAACGGTTATATTGATTCTTCTTATTGCAGGTTGCACTAAACGAAAAGAGTCTTTTCTCATCGGAAAGTGGGAAGATGAACCCCGGGTTGTTAGCCCACCTACACGGAATGTTTGGACGTTTAAAGACGACAATTCACTCACCATAGATAACTATAAAATTAAAGAGAATGAAGATTCTCTTCTAAATACTTTGAATGGGGAATACATATTTGATCGAAAAAGTAATGAATACCGGCTCGATGTAACTATCAAGAGTGGTGTTATAAATTATTACAATGTTGATGGTGGGTATTGGGTCGAAAATGTTGACCGCAATGTGCTTTTAATGACAAGAGAAAAATTTGGATCAGATACCATTCCCGGAAACCCTTTCCGTCGCATAGAAATGGTTCGCTTGTAATTTTTCAGAATAATTTGCCTGTTGGCTAAAACCAAAACACAATATATTTGCCAATCGTGTGGTGCTAATTCTCCCAAATGGCTTGGGAAGTGCCCGCAATGCCATGCCTGGAACAGCATGGAGGAGTCCATTGTCGAGACATCATCGAAAAGTGTACGTCAAAATCCCATTGGCACCGATACACAAAAACTTTTTAAATTAAAAGAAGTTGCACCCGAAAAGCACCATCGCATAGGTTCGCGAATTGGAGAGCTAGATCGGGTACTCGGTGGGGGCATGATGCCGGGTTCGGTTATTCTTATTGGCGGTGAGCCCGGAATAGGAAAATCGACACTGCTGTTGCAGCTTACCCTAAAAAATCCGGATAAAAAAATTGTTTATGTGGCAGGCGAAGAAAGTTCTGCCCAAATTAAAGACCGTGCCGATCGGTTAGGAACCGTTTCGGAGAAATGCTACATTAGCACCGAGCTAATTGTTGAGCAGCTAAACGAACAGCTTAAAAAAGAACGCCCCGATATTATTATTGTCGATTCCATACAAACTTTGCAAAGTCGTAACCTGGAGTCAATTCCCGGAACCATCAGCCAGATTCGCGAATCGGCCTACCAGCTGATCAATATGGCTAAATACCTCAATGTGCCTCTGTTTTTAGTAGGGCACATCACCAAATCAGGAAATATTGCCGGCCCAAAAGTACTGGAGCACATGGTAGATACTGTTTTGCAGTTTGAGGGAGAGCACACCGGACAGCTGCGATTATTGCGTACGACCAAAAACCGCTTTGGCAGCACGGCCGAAATAGGCGTTTTTGAAATGTTGCAAAGCGGACTCCGCGAAGTTTCTAATCCTTCAGAATTGCTTACGCGAACCGATGGTGAGGAACTTACCGGTACGGCAGTTGCGGTAGTTAATGAAGGTATCCGGCCGCTAATGGTGGAGGTGCAAGCCCTGGTTAGTCCGGCCTCTTACGGAACGCCCCAGCGCTCTTCCAACGGTTACGATCATAAACGCCTTAACATGTTGTTGGCTGTACTCGAGAAACGTGCCGGACTGAAGCTCAGTTCGCGCGATGTGTTTGTCAATATTGCAGGCGGCCTGAAAATTGCCGATACGGCCATCGATATGGCCATGGCGGCAGCTATAATCTCTTCTTATCTCGACATTACCATTCCTCCGCACACCTGCTTTTCTGGTGAAATTGGGCTGGCAGGAGAAATTCGTTCGGTGAGCCGAATTGAACAGCGCATTTCTGAAGCTTCGCGACTTGGCTATAAAAACATTCATACCCATTCTACGAGCAAAAGTCAATCGGCTCTGGGCAATATTGGCGATTTGGTCCGTATTTTAGGGCAATAATAAGCCTTCCTTTCTGTTTCAGGATACGGCGAATTTCCACCTCATCGTTTGGACTGTCAACTCTGAACAAGCCACTTTCCTTGTATTTTTAATGATCGTTTCCTGTTTTCCATTGTCAAAAAAATATACGTTAACTTGTCAATTTTTTAGACAATGACACGCATTTAAGCTCTTAGCTTATTTGGTTATATTGCTGTACCGGAGGTATTTATGGTTTGTGGCATTGCGATTGGAAAGTCTTTATAAAAATCAATATATTATGATGCCTCACGCCAATAAAATATTATGGATACTGATAATACTGACAAGTGTGTTTCAAGTACAAGTACACGGTCAAAAATTCACTATTGAACAATGTATCTCTTATACCCTTGAAAATAATATTGCCATAATTAATAAGGATTTAGAAGACCAACTCAATCTTGAAGAATTCAAGCAATCGAAGCGCAATTTATTACCTGTGGTAGATGCCGGCATGTCGAATAATGTGCTTTTTGGCAAATCCATTGACCCTACAACTAACGATTTTGTGAGTGAACGGCTTTTCTCTACAAACTTTTACCTGGGGGCCGAAATAGATGTATTCAAAGGACTAACGAAGAAAAATAATATTGAATTCAATCGCATAAAACTTCTTATATCTCACGAAGAGGTAGCGAATGGAAAAATAGAGACCACCTTCGCAGTAATGAATGCCTTTTATAATGTATTGTATTACAGGGAATTACTTACCATTACCAAGGAGCAAGTTCAAATATCGGAGAAAAATTTGAGAAAAGCTCAAATTATGGTCAAAACAGGTCTTAAACCTGCAACTGAAATATTGGAAATGGATGCCCAAATGGCAGGTGAAACATATAACCAATTGCAAGTTGAAAATTTTCTGGCAAATGCCATGCTTGAACTAAAAAACATCATGTTTTATCCAATAAACCAAGAAATCGAAGTGGTATCTGATTTATCATTCCCCATTTCCAAAAAGCCTTTGGTCAACGCAATGGGTATTTATGAGGAGGCGCTCAACATAATGCCGTCTACCAAAATCGCTGCCATGAATGTTGAAGCGCAAACAAAACAATTAAAAATGGCCAGAGGACAACTATCGCCATCAATTGTATTGGGTGGCGGATACTCTACTTATTATGCCGATTCCAGAAAAGAATCAATCGATGAAGCAAATCCTGACATTTTACGCACGATCGCTTTTAACGAACAATTAAATCAAAATGCATCGCAAAGCATTTATCTAGGTATTCGACTACCCATTTTTAGAAAATGGTTTCGTATGTCGCAAATACAACAAGAAAAAGTACGACTGCAAATGTCTGTAAATACAAAAGAAGACACTGACAGGCAACTGTATAAGCAAATTACAAGCGATATACAAGCATTAAATGGTTACCTTGGAGAAATAGAACAATTGGAGAAAAAATGTGACGCCGAAAAATCAGCAATCGACATCAGTCAAAAAAAGCTGGAAAGGGGAATTATTAGTATAATTGAATACTATACAGCAAAAAACACATTAGCAAGAACACAATCAGATTTACTAAAAGCCAAAACACTATTTAAAATAAAGGAGCAAACTATAGCAATCTACACTGGCAATATTTTATCAGAATCGAAATAATTTTAGACCAAAAATCATGGATACAACAATAGAAAAAAAACGCGGAATAAAAAAGAAACACATATTCTATGCCCTTGGAATAGGGATATTTATTTATGTGATTTTTAATATATTTTTTACGGATCATGTGCAAACCCTTCGTGTATCGAGCGATAGACTTACTGTTAACACAGTAGTAAAAGATCAGTTTAACGATTATATACGAATTACAGGCCAGGTAGAACCTATTTCGACAATATTTCTCGATGCAGAAGAAGGCGGACGGGTAAAAGAGCGACTAATCGATGAAGGTGCCATGGTGAAAAAAGGAGATGTAATTATAAAACTGGAAAATCGCACATTGCATCAGGAAATTATGAACAGCGAATCGAATTTAGCGCAAAAAGAAAATATGCTCAGGCAAACACGGATAAACTTTCAGAACCAGATGATTGAAACCCAAAGGAGCTTACTTGAGTCGCGATTCGACATTATTAAGAAAAAACGCAATTACGAGCAACAAAAAGCCCTGTTTGAAGAGAAATTGGTTGCCAAAGAAGAATACCTGCGAGCAGAAGAAGACTATAAATACAGTCGTGAAATGCAAAAAATAAATCGAAGAAAAGCCAATAACGATTCTTTAATTATGATTACAGAAATGAAACAGCTTGATGTCGATTTAGAAAAAATGCGACTCACTCTCGAATTGGTGTACGAACGACTCGACAATTTGAATGTAAAAGCACCTGTTGCAGGCCAATTGGGAATGCTCGATGCGGAAATCGGTCAAAGCATAGGTCGGGGAACCCGCATAGGACAAATTAATGTGCTCACAAACTACAAAGTAGAAGCACAAATAGACGAACACTACATTGACCGTGTACGCAGAGATCTCACAGCGACGCTGGATAGAAATGGTACTAATTACAATCTTCGCATTAAAAAAGTATATCCCGAAGTGCGTAGTGGTCAATTCAAAATCGATCTGATTTTTACAGACGAGCGGCCAGAAAATATTCGTACCGGACAAAGTTATCAAATAAACCTTCAGCTTGGACAGCCCGACGAAGCCATATTATTAGCACGGGGTGGGTTTTTCCAAAGCACAGGTGGGCAATGGGCTTATGTACTCGACCCAACGGAGAGCTTTGCCACAAAAAGATCAATTCGCATTGGAAAACAAAATCCCAAATATTACGAAATACTGGAAGGACTACAACCAGGCGAAAAAGTTATTACATCGGGTTACGAATCGTTTGGAGAGAATGATAAGTTGATAATTAGTAATTAGCAATTAGTAATTATCAATTATACGTCAACTATTTAGCTTATCATAACGAGTACCAATTATCAATTAATCAATACTAATAAACTATATTATGATACGTACAGAAAACCTAAAGAAAGTCTTTCGCACAGAAGACATTGAAACCCTGGCGCTTAGTCAAGTGAATTTACACATCAAAGCTGGTGAATTTGTGGCAATAATGGGGCCATCGGGTTGCGGAAAATCTACACTTCTGAACATCATCGGGTTACTCGACAACCCATCAGGAGGAAGCTATAAGTTAGACGGTGGCGAGGTTGGAGATTTAAAAGAACGCCAGCGCACACATTTACTAAAAGGCAATATCGGCTTTGTATTTCAGAGTTTTAACCTTATCGACGAACTCAATGTGTTCGAAAATGTTGAATTGCCGCTCATTTACTTAAAAATAAAAGCTTCGGAGCGCAAAAAAATGGTTATGGCCGTATTGGAACGTATGAATATCGGTCATCG
>JAQICA010000203.1 GCA_027858775.1 Salinivirgaceae bacterium
GTTGATTAAGGAATTGGGTTTACAGGTAGAGTCGCAATGCATTGCGGCTGATGGTAAGTTACCTGGAACCTGTAAGCAAAAAATAAATGCTTGCGGAATTTAGAAGTATAATGGTTAACTCCAATCAGGGAAGGTCAAAGATCTAATATCCAACATCCAACATCTAAAATCATCCGTTTTCACAAGTCATATATCTAAGATCAAAAATCAACTATCAAAAAAATGGAACAAGACAAACGCAATATTTTACACCTCGATCTCGACACCTTTTTTGTGTCGGTTGAGCGCCTGCGTAATAGTCAGTTGAATAACAAACCGATTATTGTGGGAGGAACATCTGACCGGGGGGTAGTATCGGCGTGTAGTTACGAAACACGTGCGTTTGGAGTGTATTCGGGTATGCCCATGAAAATGGCCCGGCGGCTTTGCCCCGAAGCCCGGCTTATACGCGGCGATATGGATCAGTATTCTAAATATTCGCACCTGGTAACCGATATTATTGCTGATGAAGCGCCTGTTTATGAGAAAATGTCGATTGATGAGCACTATCTCGATTTAACCGGAATGGATCGTTTTTTTGGTACGCTTAAGTGGTCTAAGGAATTGCGGCAACGCATTATAAAAGAGAGCGGATTGCCCATTTCATTTGGGTTATCTAAAAATAAATGTGTGGCAAAAATTGCTACGGGTGAGGCTAAGCCAAATGGCGAGTTGCAGATAGCATCGCAAGAGATTTTACCGTTTTTAGCGCCACTTTCTATTCGTAAGATTCCCGGTGTTGGCAATAAGGCTTTTCAAACTTTGCGTACTATGGGGGTCGATACTATTGCAACACTGAGGAATGTGCCACCCGATATGGTAGCGCGGGTGTTGGGGAAAAATGGTGAGGATGTATGGAAAAAAGCGAATGGCATCGATTTGTCGCCCGTAAAACCTTATCGAGAGCGGAAATCGATTGGTACTGAGCGTACATTCAATAACGACCGAGCCGATACAGCCAGGTTGGAGGAGATTATTGCCGCCATGACCGAAAAACTGGCTTTTGAGTTGCGACGTAAAGAGAAAGTGACTTCGTGTGTTACCATAAAAATACGATATGCCAATTTTGATACGCATACAAAGCAACAGCGTATTCCTTATTCGGCAATGGATCATCAGCTGATAAAGATAGGACGCGAATTGTTTCGTAAGGTTTATGATCGTCGTATGCGTGTGCGATTGGTTGGCGTAAAATTTAGTCATTTAGTGCATGGAGCGCATCAGCTCGATTTGTTTGAAGATACCTCCGAAATGGTTCGCTTGTATCAGGCATTGGATAGTTTGAAAAATCGCTATGGCGATCATATTGTGCATAAAGCACTGTCGATGAGCGGAAGAAAAGTGGTGGGGCGTTGATTGAGGGATTGAGTTGATTAGGTTATTAAGTTAATTAGGTTTATGAAGGAATTAAGGAAATGGATAGTTTGCAAGTAGAGACGCAATGCATTGCGGCTAAAGGGAATCTGCAACCCGTAAGCAAAAAATAAATGCTTGTGGTAACGGTCAACTCTAATCAGGGTAGGTCAATCATCTAAAATCCAATATTAAAAATATTTATTCCTACAAACCACAAATAAATATAACAATATATCAACATAATCATATAACAATATAGCCACATAAAAAATGTACATCGCATCACGAACATATTACAGTTTACGTTTTGGAACGCTATCGCCCGAAAAGTTGGTGCAAATAGCTGTTTCAAAAGGTATTAAGGTGATGGCACTTACCGATATCAACAATAGTACAGCAATGCCCGAATTTGTGAAAGCTTGCGGTAAGTATGGTATTACGCCTGTGGCGGGCATGGAGTTTCGCAATGGTGACGCGTGGTTGTACACTGCCCTGGCGCGTAATGAGCGGGGGTTTGAGCAAATTAACCGGTTTATGTCTTATCATAATCTTAATAAATTAAAGTTGCCCGGGCGGGCGCCTCAGCTCGACGATGTCTTTTTTGTGTATCCGTTTCCGGATTTTCCCGAGCACTTGCGCGATAACGAATATATTGGTGTGCGGGTTTCTGAACGCAATAAGCTTGTAACCATTAGCAGTAAGCTTATTCGTAGTCGTTGCGTGATGTACCATCCGGTAACATTTGCTTCGCGCGATGATATGGAGTTGCATCGACATTTGCGTGCTATCGATCATAATTTGCTACTCTCGAATTTAACCCCGCAAATGGTGGCCATGGGCGATGAGGTAGCGCCTACGGAGGCTCAGTTGGTGAAAACCTATGAGTTTTTTCCGGAGTTGGTGGCCAATACGCAAAAATTATTGCTAAAGTGCTCGTTTCAGATGGACTTTACCACTTCCAAAAATAAAAGTGTGTATTCTGCCAGTAGGTACGACGATAAATTATTGTTACAAAAACTTGCTCGTGAAGGTTTCCAGGAACGATTTGGGCTGGGCGACACCTTTGCGCATGAGCGTCTCGAAAAAGAACTAAATGTAATCGATAAGCTCGGGTTTGCTGCCTATTTCTTAATTACCCGCGATATTGTGCATTATTCCATGACACAAGGTATTTATCATGTTGGGCGTGGGAGTGGAGCCAACAGTTTGGTGGCTTATTGTTTGAAAATTACCGATGTCAACCCCATTGAGTTGAATCTTTATTTTGAACGATTTATAAATCCCCAACGTACCAGTCCGCCCGATTTCGATATTGATTACTCGTGGCGGGATCGCGATCAGGTGCAGGACTATATTTTTAAACGTTACGGACGAGAGCATACTGCCTTGTTGGGTGCCACCTCTACATTTCAGGGGCGTTCTATTTTGCGTGAACTTGGTAAAGTGCAAGGGTTGCCCAAAGCAGAAATCGACCTGTTGGTAAATGATCCCAAAGATGTTCGTAACCAACACAAAGTGGCGCAGCATATTTTGCGTATTGGAAGACAAATGAACGATTTTCCGAATTTGCGCACCATTCATGCCGGTGGAATTCTTATTTCTGAAAAGCCCATTACATGCTACACAGCGTTGGATATGCCCCCAAAAGGTTACCCCACTACGCAGTGGGATATGTACACAGCCGAAAAATTGCGCTTCGAGAAACTCGATATTCTCAGTCAGCGTGGCATTGGCCACATTAACGATTGCGTAAAGCTAGTGCAACAAAATCGCGGTAAACAAATTGATGCACATAAAGTAGAAATGTTTAAAAACGATGCGCGAGTTAAAAAAATGCTGCAGCTTGGTGAAACCAATGGGTGCTTTTATATTGAAAGTCCGGCTATGCGCGGGTTATTGCGCAAATTGCGTTGCGATAATTACTTAACCCTTGTGGCCGCCAGTTCCATTATTCGCCCCGGAGTTGCAAAGTCGGGCATGATGCGCGAGTTTATTAAACGTTTCCAGAATCCCGATGGATTTGAATATATTCATCCAGTAATGAAAGAACAGCTCGAAGAAACGTATGGTGTAATGGTCTATCAGGAAGATGTGTTGAAGGTATGCCATCATTTTGCCGGGCTCGATTTGGCCGATGCCGATACCTTGCGTCGAGTAATGAGTGGTAAGCAGCGACAAGAAAATGAGATGAACACACTGGTTAATAAATTCTTCACCAATTGTCGTCAGCGTGGATATCCCGAACATATTACCAATGAGGTATGGCGACAAATAGCTTCGTTTGCAGGTTATTCTTTTTCTAAAGCCCACTCTGCTTCTTATGCTGTGGAGAGTTTTCAGAGCTTGTACCTTAAGGCACATTATCCGTTGGAGTTTATGGTGGCAGTAATTAATAACTTTGGTGGGTTTTACAAAACCAGTGTTTACTTTAACGAAGCTCTGCGATGGGGAGCCAAAATTGAATTGCCGTGTGTAAATCACAGCGTTAAATTGACGACCATCAGCGATAAAACCATTCATGTGGGATTTATACATGTACAGGAACTGGAGCAGCGTGTAATTAAGAGTTTGTTGCACGAGCGTTCCGGGGGAGGGGAGTTTCGCAGTTTGGCCGATTTTGCCCGACGCGCCGATGTGGCTATTCAGCAGCTGCGTATACTTATTCGCATAGGCGCATTCCGGTTTACCGGAAAAACAAAAGTAGATTTATTGTGGGAAGCACACATGTTGTTCGATACTAAAAAGCGCAAAGAGCTTCCGTCACCAGTACTGTTTGAGCCGGAAGAACGAAATTTTAGCTTGCCTAAATTGCGCACTTCTGTGCTTGAAGATGCCTACGATGAAATTGAGTTGCTTGGATTTCCGTTGTCGCTTACCTGGTTCGATATGCTGCAAACCTCATTTCGGGGAGAAGTGGTAGCGCGCAACTTACGACAGCATGTAGGTAAAGTTGTTAAAATTACCGGGTTACTGGTTACCATTAAATATGTATGGACTGTAAAAAAAGAGGTGATGCATTTTGGTACTTTTATCGATTATAAAGGTACTTTTCTCGATACAGTACATTTCCCCGATTGTTTAAAGAAATACCCGTTTACCGGCGATGGGGTATACCTGATTTTAGGCAAAGTAGTTGAGGAGTTCGGCCACCCTTCCATCGAAGTGCAAAAGATGGCACGCTTACCCTTGCAGCCCGATCCGCGAAACGAAAAGCAACGACATGCTGCAATTCAAGGTAAATCGGCCTAACGCAGTTATGTGACAAACATGTGCCGTTAGAAAATGCTCTGTAGGGTTTATTCTTTTGAGCGAAAATCATAAAAACAGACCGGTAAATCTTTTATGACTACAAAACAGCAAGTTAAAAAAACTACTTTTTTAACCTTTTGATGGCCTCTTTCGGATCCGGTGATTTAAATACATAACTACCCGCCACCAAACAGTTGGCGCCGGCGTTGTACAAATCGGCAGCATTGGCATTGGTTACTCCGCCATCGACCTGAATCATGGTTTTTGTTCCGGCTTTTTCAATCATATTTCTCAGTTTCTCGATTCTGTTCAATGCTTGCGGAATAAATTTTTGTCCGCCAAAGCCCGGGTTTACAGACATTATTAATATCATATCGGCCTCTTCCAGTACATCTTCAACTTGTAACACGTTTGTGTGCGGATTGAGGGCTATACCGGCTTTCATACCTTCGGCTCTTATGGCTTGCAACGTACGGTGAAGGTGTGTAGATGCTTCAATATGAACAGTTAAAATATCGGCACCTACTTTTTTAAAATCAGCAATGTATCGCTCCGGTTTTTCAATCATCAAGTGCACATCCAGTGGTTTTTTTGCTAATTTGTTAATGTGCTCAATTATAGGCATGCCGAAGCTAATGTTAGGTACGTACATGCCGTCCATTACATCAAGGTGAAACCAATCGGCAGTACTTTCATTTATCATGTTAATATCGGATTCCAGATGAAGGAAGTTGGCCGAAAGCATTGATGGAGATACAAGTTTATTCATATGTTTAAAAAATTTGATTATCCGTTTTTATGCATATTGCGTATGTATTTTACTGAAAATCAATACAATTTATTATGCATAAAAGTGGATATATATAAATAATTATGTGTTTATGTTAAGTTGCTTTCCTTTAGGGAAGATTTTATTTTCCCTTGGGAAATCCCTCAATGAGGGCTCATTTGTATAATTGTTTAGGTTGTGCAAAGAAACAAAAAGATAGAGAATAAATTGTTGAGTAATTTGTAAAAAAACATTTTTCAGTATATGCGAATTGATGGGTAACAAGAAATTATTGTGGATCAGTTGAAAAAGTTGTGGACTTTTTTCACCAAACTTTTTTTCTTGAAAAAAAAAGTTGCAAAAAATTCAAGATCAAATTACGCTTCAACCCGCTCTATTCAATAGATTTAATGAC
>JAQICA010000104.1 GCA_027858775.1 Salinivirgaceae bacterium
GCCATGGCGCTGATAATGAGCCGACTAATAATTCGCGGGGTTGACAATTGTTGATAAGTCAGTGAGTTATCAACCGATTTTTATCGATTTAGGGTGCATAACCTGCAATGTGGGTTAAGCTTTTTGCAGTCCACAATTTTATGAAGTAATCCTTTATCAGCAACTTACATCTCAAAAACAACTATCCTCACTGGTGATGCAAAAAGCAAATTCCATCTCATTGTCAATTATTTGCTTACCATGTGCAGGATCATCAGCTATGGCTGCTCTATTTTTTTGTTACATTTATTATTCGTCAATTTGCTAACTTTATATTTTACTTTTCGACAAAAGCACAGCAAGTTTGGGATACTCTTGTTTAACATCTACAAGAAAACACAATGCATAATAAGAATAAAAATAAATAATTCTTTGAATGTGACACGTAAAACTCAATCGAAATCATATTGTTTTTCGATAATAATCTTACCTTTGTCAATAAACAAAACCTGATGAACCCCACAAAAATGGTTGGAACAAAAAACCAGCGACGCCTAACAGCAGTCGTTTATTACCTGCTAACAGGAATACTTATTGCTTCGCTGTTGGCATTTATTTTTTATATTTCTATCACCGTATTCTCGAACATTAAAGAGCAAAGCCTCGTTCCAATCACCCTCTCACTGCAATTTGACCGCGAGGTAGAAGCCATTACGCAGAATAACAATATCATTCAGGCCACGGCTACAAATGCAGAGACCAGTATAGTTGTATCTGAAGCTCCGCCATGGTTTTACTTTTTTGCACAAATTTACTTTTTAGGCCTATTCGGCATTGGGTTTTATATAACCGCTCAACTATGGATTATCTTCAAATCGCTCCGGAAACAGTTGAAAGAAAGCATTACATTTAAAATACAATATGTAAAATATATTCGAAAAATAGGGTACGCACTCATAGGCTATGCCGCCTGGGACACCCTGTTTTATATTTATGCAAAATACTTTTTAATTGAAAAACTCTCTTTCGCAGGCGAAACTGCAGTAATCGAATTCAATTTAGACAGCCTAACATCGGTTTTATGGGGATTAGTTGTTTTGGTACTAGCCACAGTATTCGAATTTGGCAGCAAACTTCAGGAAGATCAGGATTTAACCATTTAGTGCTTGCTATAAAGCTGAAATGTACTATTAAAATTATTTAACTATGGCCATAATCACAAATTTAGATGTAATGCTGGCACGCAGAAAAATGAAGTTATCTGAGCTTTCTGCCCGGGTAAACATCAGTATAGCCAACCTGAGCATCTTAAAAAACGGAAAAGCCAAAGCAATTCGTTTTAGCACGTTAGAGGCCATTTGCAAAGAGCTCGATTGCAAACCGGGCGATTTGCTGGATTACATTCCAAATGAAAACAAATAAACAGACCAATAATTATTAATCATTCAAAATCAACATTATGCAACAAAAACTCATTGGATTACTAGCTATTTTGTTTTTTCCGGGCATGCTAGCCTTCGCCGGATCGGACAAAATTGAATTTGAGGAGTACGATCTGGAAAACGGATTACACGTAATACTCCACCAAGACCACAGCACACCGATTGTTTCGGTAAGTGTGATGTACCATGTAGGATCGAAAAACGAAAAACCCGACCGAACTGGATTTGCGCACTTCTTTGAACATTTAATGTTTGAAGGAACAAAAAATATTGAGCGTGGAGAATATTCGGAAATTGTAGAAAAAGCGGGTGGAACACTCAATGCCAACACCAGCAACGACCGTACTTACTACTACGAAATTTTGCCGTCGAATGAGCTGGAACTTGGCTTATGGCTCGAATCTGAGCGCATGCTTCACGCAAGAGTAGACTCTATAGGTATAGCCACACAAAAAAAGGTAGTAGTAGAAGAGAAAAAGCAAAACTACGATAACCGTCCGTATGGCGATATCCTCATCCAAACCATGAAGCGGGCATTTAAGGAGCATCCATACCAATGGACAACAATTGGCCATGAAGACCATATTCGCGCTGCCGAAGATCGTGAGTTTATGGAATTTTACAATATGTTTTACGTACCAAACAATGCCGTGCTGGTAATTGCTGGAGATTTCGAAATTGAAGCCGCAAAAAAATACGTAGACAAATATTTTAGCACCATACCAAAAGGAACACAAGAAATAAGGCGTCCGGAACCCAACGAGCCACCACTGGGAGGCGAAGTGCGCGACACGGTATACGATCAAATCCAACTCCCCGCTGTAATTCAAGCTTACCGCACTCCTGCATTAGGATCAGATGACTATTACGCCATGGATTTATTAGCCAAAATGTTATCGGGCGGACAAAGCTCACGTTTGAACAAAACATTGGTAGACGAAAAACAACTGGCTTTAGCTGTAAACCTTTTCCCGCTGCCATTCGAACACCCTTCTGTAGCATTAACCTTTGCGCTCCCTAACATGGGTGTAGCACCTGAAAAGCTAGAAGCTGCCATCAACCAGGAGATTGAAGAGGTAAAAAACGGAACGATTGACGATCGCGAATTTCAAAAACTTAAAAACCAGGTTGAAAGTAAATTTGTAATGCAAAACAGGCGTCTTTCAAGCCGCGCCAACAATCTGGCTCAGTACTACACTTACTTTAACGATGCAAATCTGATAAACACCGAAATAGAAAAATATTTAGCGGTTACAAAAGAAGACATCCAAAAAGCAGCAAAAAAATACCTAACAGAAGATAACCGTGTAGTTCTTTACTATTTACCCGAATCACAAAACAACTAAACCTAACGCAATGAAGAATATAACAATAATACTAACAGCACTCATACTGGCATTTAGCTTCAGCGCTTGCGACCTCGACCGTAGCAAACGACCAGAAGCGGGCCCGGCACCTGAAATTAAAATGGGTGAATCGAAAACCTTCACCCTCGATAACGGATTGCAAGTTATAGTGGTTGAAAATCATAAAACGCCAACAGTTGCATTTCAATTAACGGTAGACGCCGATCCGGTATTGGAAAAAGATGCAGCCGGATACCTCGATGCCACCGGAGAACTGATGCGTACCGGAACAGAAAACCGCACAAAACAAGAAATAGACGAAGCACTTGATTTTATTGGTGCACGTTTTTATATCAGCAGCAAGGGCATTTACGGAAATACATTGACCAAATTTAAAGAGGACTTTTTGGATGTAATGGCCGACATTACGCTTAATCCGATTTTCCCTGCAAGCGAACTGGATAAATATAAAAAACAAACCATTTCTGGACTTGCAACACAAGAAAACGAACCTAACGCCATGGCTTCCAATGTGGCCAAAATGTTGCGATATGGTAGCGATCACCCTTACGGAGAAGTGGTTACTAAAGAAACGGTAAAAAACATCACACGAGACATTTGTGTGAATTACTATAAGACATATTTTCGTCCAAACACCAGTTATTTAACCATAGTTGGCGATATCACAGTCGATGAAGCAAAGAAACTTGCCGAAAAACACTTCGGACAATGGGAAAAAGCCGAAGTTCCTACGCATGAATACAAAACACCCAAAGCACCTGAAGGAAATCAAGTGGCTATTGCCAACAAAGATGGAGCTGTACAATCGGTAATTAAAATTACCTATCCCATCAATCTGAAAATTAGTGACGAAGACGCCATTCCTGCCAAAGTGATGAACGAAATTCTTGGTGGCGGCGTTTTCTCGGGCAGACTAATGCAAAATATTCGCGAAGACAAAGGATACACCTACGGAGCCCGTTCACAAATTGTGAACGACGAATTGGTTGGGTATTTCAGCGCAGGCGCAGAAGTTGGCACAGAAGTTACTGATAGCGCAATACATGAGTTTCTGTACGAAATGAAGCGCATGATTGATGAAAAAGTAACCGAAGAACACCTCGACCTTGTAAAACAAGTAGAAACAGGTGGTTTTGCGCGCGCTATGGAATCATCGCAAACCATTGCCCGCTTTGCATTAAACATAGAACGCTACAACTTGCCGGCAGACTATTATGCCACTTACCTGAAGAAATTAAATGCCGTTACGGTAAAACAGGTAAAAGAAATGGCAGAAAAATACATTAAGCCCGAAAATGCGTACATTGTGGTAGCCGGAGACAAATCGGAGCTGAAAAAAACGCTAAAACGTTTCGACAGAGACGGAAAGATTCAAATTTATGATGCTTGGGGCAATGAATTGGAAGATAACTCCACTGTTCCCACGGATATTACCGCACAAGAAGTAATCGATAACTACATTGATGCTATTGGTGGTGCAGCCACAATGAAAAAAATGGAAACCGTAAAGCAAGAAGGCGAAATAGAGATGCAAGGACAAAAAATTTCGACTACTTTAATTAAAAAAGCGCCAAACAAAATGATGAACGAAATGACCATGCAGGGCATGACCGTTCAAAAACAGGTTTTTGATGGCGAAAAAGGTTTCACGTCAGGCATGCAGGGCGAGAAAGATATGGAAGGCGAAGAGTTAGCAGCTTTGAAAGTAGAAAGCACCATGAATATTGAACTAAAATACGATGAGCTGGGCTACAAACTCGAATTGGTTGAAACAGAAAAAGTTGATGGGAATGAAGCCTACAAAATAAAAGTTACTCCGCCTGCCGGTGATAGTTACTACAACTTCTTCGACATGGAAAGTGGCCTAAAAGTAATGTCGAAAAAGACAATTAAAACAGAACAGGGCTCAATGGATCAAGTACAAACATTTAGCGACTATAAAGCTGTTGACGGTATAAAATTTCCGCATACCGTAACCATTAGTAGTACAGGAATGCCCCAACCCATGAAAATGCAAATGAACAATATTGAAGTTAACCCTAAAGTAGAGGATGCTGTTTTTGCTAAATAGATACTGGCACTTAATAAGACAGACGCAAGATAACTTCAATATTTTTTTATAAAACATGTACCGGTCGAAATGGAAATTCCATTTCGACCGGTCTTTTTTATACATAACCTTACCAAGACTGGTTTTAATGAGTGTAAAAAACCTCCCATAGCTGCGTTACGATCACTTTGAAAACAGTTACTTACCAAATCAAACGCCTTGGTTTCCATGCCGTTAAAGATCCTAATTCTCGAGAACAGACTTACTCTGGATGTTCCATTGCAACCCACACCTAAAAGAGACACGTTTTATTTGCCACACCATTCACTGGCAAAAAAGAATAAATTCCAACTATTTTTTTATCGTTCGTCAAGCAAAACCACCCGTTAATCAAAACCACACAGTATATTCTAACCATTTGGCATCAATTTCGTTTAGGAATAATAGAATAAATCGGGTAGTTATACCCACAAAACGATAAAAATGAAATATATACTTTTTATACTCGCACTGGCAATTTCTGGTTTAGGAATGGGACAAGATCTAACCGTATCGAACCAATCTGCTTACACTGCTTCTGAAGATGCCACTTATGTTACAATTACCTTAGGGAACGATTCTGAATTCACCATCCCGGAAGGAATTACCATTACAGCCAATACGCTTGATATAGAAAACCATGCAACCATAAACCTTCAAGGGGTTTTGAATATATTAGAAGATATTGATGTAAACAACGATGGTACCCTCGAGGTGAATAACACAGGAATTATGGATATTGGTGGTAATGTTACTGCAAAGAACAACTCAACCTTGAAATTTGATGGAAACATTCAAATTGATGGAGACTTAACTATTGGAAATGCATTACTAACCGTAGCTGGAACGGTTAACGTAGATGGAGCATTTACAGGATCAGTAGACAATGGAGATGGCACGTTAACATCAGGAAACTTCAACAATTACAACCAGCCCCTACCGGTAAAACTTCTATATGCATCAGCATCTGCTCAACAGGAAACTATTGAAGTAAAATGGGCAACGGCATCGGAAACCAACAACGACTTTTACACCATTAA
>JAQICA010000284.1 GCA_027858775.1 Salinivirgaceae bacterium
TTGAAAAGTTCAAGTTCAAGGCTTGGCCTTTCTGAAAATCAAGGCGTTTACTTTCGTAAATAACTGTTTTCAGAAAGGGCGTAAAGCAGAAATTGGACTTTTCGGGCAAGCACTACATAGGGAAGAGGTGTTTTTTTCGCATGCTCCACTATGCTGCGAATATTGTACGAATACGAACACAGTTTTTTAATTTTGTCGCGATGCATTACATTTGACACAAAAATGACTGTTTCAATACTAATACTATCCGATAAAAATGAAACCCGCGGCCCCATGCTCGAAGGATGGCTGAAATATTATGCAAAAGCTGACGCGGAGGTGTCTAGCGCCGGTTTGGAAGCTGGTAAGCTAAATCTTATTGCTGCAAAAGCTATGATGGAAGCAGTAATCGATATTACCCGTCATCAATCACACGCGGTTGCTCAAGTAAATCCCGATGACTTTAATTTTGTCATTTCGCTCACAACGCCAGCAGGTGAGTATGCAAAAACAACCTTTCCTCATGCCCGACATATTTCGTTTTTTACAGAACACCCGTTAAATGATGAGGATGAGGATATGGAAAAGCTCCGAAAACACCGACAAATTGCTAATGAGCTCGAGGAGTTTGCCATTGGGTTTGTGCATCAAAATGTCCGGAGTGTTTTGTGAGTTCATATTGTGAGCATAGTAAAACTTGATGTGGAATTTGGCTGCAAAAACAGATATCTGGAGAAACTACGAACCAATTAAATAAATAAAAATGAAGAATATTGTAAGTATTTGTGTGTTAGTTCTTACTGTGGCGTTTACGTCGTGCACGAAGCCCAATGGTGAGGACACGGGTGTACAGCAATCAACCATTTCTCAGGCTACCATCGATAATGCAACTGATGAAATTGCCGGAAAATACACGGAAGCCGATCGATCTCTTATTGCACGTGGGGTTAAACAAACAGCCGCTTTATGGTTTCCTGAAGATGGAAACACCGATGAGTTTATAGCATTTTGTAAAGAAAATTTCCTTGCCAGCGAGGATGAGCGAGCACTTGCTTTTAAAAAATTGTCGCGCAATTTTGAAATTATTTACGGTCATTTCAATCAAATGAACCTGAAGCTGCTTGAACCATTGCATCTCGACATGGGGAAAGTAGGCATTGTCGATCAAAAATTCGGTGCCTACAGCCCGGGTGCACATTTGCAAACCGATTTTTATAAAAATAAAATTGCATTTATTGTAACTCTTAACTTTCCCGAATATGCCCTGGCTGAAAAGAATGAAAAAGGCAGTCAATGGTCTCGACGTCAGTGGGCTTATGCGCGCATGGGCGATTTTTTTACAGCACGGGTACCATCAAAATATAAAATCAATTACAGCGAAATAGAAACGGCCGCCGACATGTACATTGCCGATTACAATATTTTTGCCGGGCGCTTGCAAAACAAGGCAGGGGAGAAGCTTTTTCCTGCCGAAATGAAATTGCTATCACACTGGAATATTCGCGACGAGATTAAATCGAACTATGCCGATAAAGACAACGGCCTGGATAAGCAGCGGATCCTTTACCGGGTTATGAAACGTATTGTAGATCAAACCATACCGAATGAAGTGGTGAATAATAGTACTCCTGAGTGGAATCCGTTTACCAATGAAGTTTTTGTCGACGGAAAGAAAAAGGAGGCTGCCGCAGAGCCCAATACCCGTTACCAAAAGTTATTAGATTTGTTCCATGCCGTTAAAGCCATGGATCCGTATTATCCAACACTTGATACTTATATTAAACGTGCCTTCGATGGAAATATGGAAGTTTCGCAGCAGGAAACCGAAAAGCTTTTTGTCGAATTTGTTTCTTCGCCAGTGTTAAAAGAAGTTGGTGCCATTATTAGCAAGCGCCTCGGACGCAATTTGGAGCCTTTCGATATTTGGTACGACGGCTTTAAAACACGGAGCATGCTCGATCAGGATAAACTAAACCGCGCTACACAAAATCGTTTTCCTAATGCTGAAGCTATGAAAGAGGAGCTACCTTCTATTTTGGTTAAACTTGGTTTTGACGAAGAGAAGGCCAATTACCTCTCAGATAAAATTTCCGTTGATCCTGCCCGTGGCTCAGGCCATGCTTGGGGAGCCAGTATGAAGGGTGCAAAAGCGCATTTGCGTACGCGAATTCCTGGAAGTGGAATGGATTACAAGGGCTATAATATTGCAATTCATGAGTTTGGACATAACGTAGAGCAAACTATTTCGTTATACGATGTCGATTATTATGCTCTCAATGGAGTGCCTAATACGGCATTTACAGAAGCATTGGCATTTATGTTTCAAAGTCGCGATTTGATGATTTTAGATATGGAGGTCGATAATCCTGATAAAGAACACCTTAATACACTTGATAAGTGTTGGTCGCTATACGAAATTATGGGTGTTGGAATTGTTGATCAGCGTGTATGGAAGTGGATGTACGAACATCCGGAGGCCGATGCTGCGCAGTTGAAACAAGCGGTGATCGAAATATCAACGACCGTTTGGAACGACTATTACGCGCCTGTTTTTGGTCAGAAAGACGAAACCTTGATGGGAATATATTCACATATGATAGCCAGCCCGCTGTATCTGTCGGCCTATTCGTTTGGGCAAATTATTGAATTCCAATTGGAAGAATACATTGCCGATAAAAAGTTTGCTGATGAAGTATACCGCACCTTTAAGCAGGGAAAATTAACTCCCAACCAGTGGATGCTTGAGGCCGTTGGCCAACCACTTTCCGTGCAGCCAATTATTAATAAAACCAAAAAAGCGATTAAGGCCTTAAAATAAGACGTTTAGATTTATTTTAGCCAATTGTATTGGATATTTATGCAATCCGCCTGATGCTTTTCGGGCGGATTGTTTTTCATTATACGAATTGCTCTGCAAATCTTTTCTGGCGCTATTTTTGATCAAAATGGTATCTGAATAAATGTGGAGAATTCTTTTATATTAAAATTTGATTACTCCAAAAAATTACTCTTAAAATTCATGATAAATAAGGAATCGTTACACCGACAAGCTCGTTCACTGCGTTGGTTTCGCAAAACACATCGAATTACTGGTATTTTTCTTTTTGTAGTTTTTATATTTATTTCCATAACCGGTGTTTTATTGGGATGGAAAAAAAATTCTAACGATACTATTTTGCCAAAAACATGCATTGGAACAACTACCAATTTGGCAGAATGGCTTCCAATAGAAGATTTACACAATAAAGCTATTGCAACACTGCGCGATTCCATTTCACCTGAATTGTCGGCCGATTTAAGTCGTATCGACATTAGAAATAGTAAAGGTGTGGCAAAATTTGTATTCGAAAATCATTACTGGAGCATTCAACTCGATGGAGCTACAGGAAAGGTACTGCAAATTGGGCGCCGCCGATCCGACTTTATTGAACAAGTACACGATGGCTCAATAATCGATAATTTGCTGGGTACATCACATGGCGGGTTTAAGCTGTTTTACACCAGTATTTCTGGTTTGGCACTATTCCTTTTTTCCATTAGTGGATTTTGGCTGTGGCTCGGCCCAAAACGCATGCATCGGCAGGCGAGACGGTTAAAATCGCAAGCTTAATAGCGAATCGAACAAAGAATACCTTTTGAGTTGCCCTTCCTTCTTATCATGTGGTATTAATTACCTATAGCCCGCAATAATAATGCGCCTGATTGAACTCCCACAAAGTGGCGTAAATTTCTTTTTCTAGTTTTTCTTTAGTATCGTGAGATCACCTCGAGAAAACAAAATTTGCAAATTCAATATTTTTTCCGTATTAAATGGGATATTTTTTTAACTCTCAAAAGCGAAAAAATGAACTGGATTGATTTGACCATTTTTATTGTGTATATGTTGCTTATGCTTGGCGTTGGGGTGTTTTTCCTGCGCAAAAATAAATCGGCCGATGACTACTATGTGGGCGGCCGATCAATGAGTAAGTGGCATATTGGATTATCGGTAGTAGCTACAGATGTGGGTGGAGGTTTTAGCATTGGATTGGGGGGATTGGGTTTTGTCCTTGGTTTATCGGGTAGCTGGATGCTTTTTACCGGGTTGATTGGCGCATGGCTGGCCGGTACGTTTTTAATTCCTAAAGTATACCCTCTGGCAAAAAGCAAAGGGTTTCTTACGTTCCCACAATTGCTAAACCACCATTTTGGACCAACGGCGGCATTCATTGCCGGACTTATTTCCGCAATCGGATACCTTGGTTTTACAAGCTCGCAATTGCTGGCAGGGGCTAAATTGGCCTCAGCCACTTTCGTGAATCTGGGTATGAATGAAGCATTAATTATAATGGGTTTCATTGCCGTGGTGTATACCTTTATGGGAGGATTAAAGGCTGTAATTTATACCGATACAATTCAATGGATTATTTTGCTTGCCGGACTTATTGGAATAGGTATTCCACTCGGTTACTCATATCTTGGCGGTTGGGATGCCATTGTAGCAGCACTGCCTGCATCGTTTTTTCAGTTCAATAATTTAACATGGCAACAAGTAGTAAAATGGTTGGTCACAATTATACCTATTTGGTTTGTGGGAATGACCCTATATCAGCGAATATATGCATCGAAATCAGCTAAAGAAGCTCAAAAAGCATGGTACATCGCCGGCGTCTTTGAATATCCGCTTATGGCATTTATGGGAGTTATTATCGGTTTATTTGCCCGCATTGCATTTTTAAACAACGATTTTGAAGCGCTCGGCTTTCCTGCCGATGGTGCGATTGATGAGGAGATGGGACTGCCTTTGTTTCTTCGTACCATTTTGCCACCCGGACTGATGGGAATAATGATGGCGGCCTATTTTTCAGCTATTATGTCTACTGCCGATAGCTGCCTGATGGCTTCGTCGGGAAATATTATTACCGATCTGCTGAAACTGCCATCGCAAGCATCAAAAAAATATTTACGCATAGGCCAGGGAATTACATTGTTCATAGGGGTTTTGGCGGTATTACTTGCCTTGCAAATGGAAAATGTACTCGAACTTATGTTGTATTCATACGCCTTTATGGTGAGCGGACTTTTTGTTCCCGTTATTGCCATCTTTTTCATGAAAAAGAAATCCCCCACAGCAGCCATTGCATCCATGATTATAGGCGGAGGAACCACATTGGTACTTATTTTTGGGAACTTTCCCTTGCCACTAAATCTTGATCCGAACCTATTTGGTATAACAGCTGCTTTTGTTACCTACTTTGCCGTAGAACCATTTACAGGTGTCTCGAAAAACTATTCTTCCTGATGCTGCGTATTTTAGAAAAATAGTGGTGTAAAAACGCATTAAAAATCTTATTTTTGCACAATTTTTAATCAAAAAATCAGGTAAGCATGTCGTTTATTGAAGATAAAATTCGATTTGAGGGATTAACGTACGATGATGTAACGTTAGCCCCCGCATATTCCGAAATTCAACCTCGCAATGTTGATCTTAAAACGCGCTTTTCGCGAAACATTCTGCTCAACAACCCCATTGTTTCGGCTGCTATGGATACCGTAACCGAAGCACCAATGGCTATTGCCATTGCTCGTGAAGGCGGAATTGGCGTAATTCATAAAAATATGACCATTGAACAACAGGCCAAACAGGTGAAAATGGTGAAACGTGCAGAAAATGGTATGATTATCGACCCCATTACTATCCTCAAAGAAGAAACTGTTGGCGATGCACTAAGCCTGATGAGCGAATATAAAATTGGCGGTATACCTGTTGTCGATGAGCATAAAAAGCTTATCGGAATAGTCACAAATCGCGATTTGCGCTTTGAAACCAATATGCGAAAGAAAATTTCAAAGGTAATGACCGTTGAAAATTTGGTTTCAACCAGTCAAAATATCGATCTGGAAAAAGCTGCTGATATTTTACAACGCTATAAAATAGAGAAACTCCCGGTAGTCGACGAACAAGGGAAACTTGTTGGATTGATTACTTATAAAGATATTACCAAAGCAAAAGATCGCCCCAATGCATGCAAAGACAGTAGCGGAAGTTTACGCGTAGCTGCCGGAATCGGGGTTACTGCCGATAGCATGCAGCGCGCCGAAGCGCTGGTAAATTCCGGTGTTGATGCTATTATTATCGATACAGCTCATGGTCATTCAAAAGGAGTTATCGACTTGCTGAAAGAAGCCAAAAAGACTTTCCCAACAATTGATTGGGTTGTGGGGAATATTGGAACCCCCGAAGCAGCCATCGACCTGATGAAAGCTGGCGCCGATGCTGTAAAAGTAGGAATTGGTCCCGGGTCTATTTGTACTACACGGGTAGTTGCCGGTGTAGGTGTGCCACAGCTTACCGCTGTTTATGAGGCGGCAAAAGCACTCGAGGGTTCAGGCGTTCCGGTTATCGCCGATGGTGGATTGCGCTATTCGGGCGATGTTGTGAAAGCGCTTGCCGGTGGTGCCGACTGTGTTATGGCCGGTTCATTATTTGCCGGTACAGAAGAAGCTCCCGGCGAAACCATTATTTATCAGGGACGAAAATTCAAATCGTACCGGGGAATGGGTTCTGTAGAGGCCATGAGTGCAGGGTCAAAAGACCGCTATTTTCAATCGGAAGAAGACAATGTGCAAAAGCTTGTCCCCGAAGGAATATCCGGACGCGTACCCTACAAAGGAACTGTTGGTGAAGTGATTTATCAGTTGGTTGGAGGCCTGCGGGCAGGAATGGGATATTGCGGCGCAGCCACAATTCCTGACCTGAAAAAAGCCACATTCGTGCGCATTACTTCAGCCGGTGTTATCGAAAGCCATCCGCACGATGTAAGCATTACTCGGGAGGCTCCAAACTATAGTCGCTAATTTTTTTTACTTGATTAATAATAAATTTGTCATTGTTTAGTTATAGATTTGGCTGATAAATACAAATAAATGTAAAACAGATAGCTTTAAACAGGTTGATTTTACGTAAGTCGTTACAAATGACTTGTGTCAACCTGTTTTGCTGCTTAATGAAATCAACGTGCTTGTTCACACTGCTTAGTTCAGCACTGTTTGTTATTTAAAAATAAAAATGAATATGAAGAAAATCGTGTTTCTCCCGGTATTTTTGTTTCTGATCGTTACAACACTAGTTGGTCAGGATGATGTTGTTTTAGAAATTGACAACGAAAAAGTTTCTTTTGAAGAGTTCAAACGTATTTACTTTAAAAACAATAAAGACTCTGCACTTACGATGACATCTCTGGAAGAATATTTGGAGATGTTTACCAATTTTAAACTCAAGGTATATGAGGCCGAGCAGCTCGGAATGGACGAACAGTCGAAGTTTATAAAAGAATTGGCTACATACAGAAAACAGCTTATGAAGCCTTACCTTACCGATAGTGCTACAGACGAACAATTAATTCGTGAAACTTATGAACGCATGAAATACATTGTACGCGCCCAGCATATTTTAATAAAAATTCCTCAAAATGCTAAACCGGCAGATACTGCAAGAATTGCCAGCCATGCCCGCGAAGTATTGAAGGAAATAAAAGAAGGTGCCGATTTTAATGAGATGGCCCAAAAACACTCCCAAGACCCCTCTGTACAGTACAATAATGGCGATTTAGGGTATTTTTCTGCATTTAGAATGGTATACCCGTTCGAAGATGCAGCTTTTAATCTCGAAATAGGCGAAGTGAGCGATTTGGTACGAACTCAGTTTGGTTATCACATCATAAAAGTAACCGACAAAAAAGAAGCTCCCGGAAGTATCGAGGCTGCTCACATTATGATTCGTTTGCCTCAAAATGCAACCGGCGAAGTGGTAGAGAACGGTCAGAGCCGAATTAATGATCTTTTTCAGCAATTGAAAGACGGAGAAGCTTTCGAAAAACTGGCCGAAAAGTTCAGCGAAGATCCCCAAACAGCTTCCCAAGGAGGGAAGTTACCTCCTTTTAAACCGGGACGCATGCTACCTTCGTTCGAAGAAAAAATTTATGAACTCGAAAAAGGAGAATTCTCCGAACCATTCAGAACCAAGGTGGGATGGCATATTGTAAAGAAAATAGACAATGAGCCGATGCGCTCGTTGAAAGAAGAACGCGCTGAAATTAAACGGAAACTTTCCAAAACTGCACGCGCCGACCTGAGTCGACTTAAAGTAATCGATCGGTTGAAAAAAGAGTACAACCTATCTTATAACGAAGATCAGTTAAACGCATTTTACGATGCTGTGAGTGCCGACTCCTTGCAGAAAGGTGTTTTCGCAATGGATGAATCGCTCGATAGTGACAAAACCATTTGCGTTTTTGAAAATAATAAAATTACCACCGATGAGGTGGCTACCTATATTAAAAAACGTGTGAAACAACCTGTAGAATTGGCAAAGCCATTTCTCAAGAAACAGATTGAAGAGTATGTCGATAAAGCAGTACTCGACTACGAAAAAGCCAATCTTGAAAATAAACACCCCGACTTTGCATGGTTAATGAAAGAGTATCACGATGGAATTCTTTTATTTAACATTACCGACAGCCTTGTGTGGCAAAAGGCGGTGAAAGACACCGCTGGACTGAAAAGCTATTACAGTCAACATAAAGAGGATTACATGTGGGAGGAGCGCATGCAAGCCGATATTATTGAAGTTACACCAACTCCAAATGTGCGTAAAGTGGAGCGTACACTGAAAAAAGCACTGAAAAACAATAAGTTGGAAGATTCTCAGGAGCAGCTTCGTGAAAGTTTGAGCGATACAACCATTACGGTTTCGGTTAGTTCAGGAGCTTGGGAGAAAGGAAATAACACTTACGTAGATGCCACTAATTGGAAAAATGGATTGAACGTGGCAGAAGAAACCGAAAAGAGCGTAATATTTGTCAACAATAAAACCATATTGCCAGCCGAGCCCAAAGAACTAAAGGACGTAAGAGGATTGGTTACCGCTGATTATCAGAATGAACTGGAAAAACAGTGGATTGAAAAGTTGCGTCAAAAATACGACGTAAAAGTACATAACGAACTGTTGAATAAACTTTTAAACGAATAAATTATGCGGTTTTTCCTGGTTGTTTTTTCATCGATACTTATTTTTCAGGCTTGTAACGATGGTTATGGCGACGAAAGTGCTATTGCATCCTACCAAGGCAAGTCCTTGTACGTATCAGACATAGCCAAAGCATTTCCTACCGATATCAGTCCGGAAGATAGTTTATTATTATTGAAAAAGATCGTTGACAACTGGTTGGTGCGGCAGTTATTATACGAAAAGGCGCAAAAACACGATATTTACGACGAGAAAGAGATTGAACGTCGTGTTGATAATTTCAGGAAAGATCTTGTTATTCATCAATACAAAGGTCAGTTGCTTAATGAAAAAATAGATACGGTAGTGTCGATGGATCAAATGCAGGAGTATTATGAAAAGCATAGTACCGAATTTCGACTCAAAAGTAATGTGGTGAGATATCACTTTGTGAAATTACCAAAATCTGTACCCGAAGGATATAAAGTCGGACGGTGGATGAACGATCCAGATAACGATCGGTTGGTTGATATTCAGGAATTTTCGTATCAGAACGCACGTTATTATGAGTTTGATGATAAATGGGTGAATGTTGAGCATTTGAACGATTTTTTACCAAAACACATCGATGATCAAACACGGTTTTTACAGCGTAACCGGGTTCATCAGCAATATGATAGCTTATACATTTACTTTGTACGGTTAAACGAATATTATCTGAAAGGCGATATTGCGCCAATGCCTTACATTGCCGATAAAATAAGGCAAATAATTATTGGAAAAAGACGTCTGGAGTTTATGACCAAACTGGAAAATGATTTAAGGCGAGAGGCTCTGAATAGTAATAAAATTGTAATTAATATATAGAATATGTTGAAAAAAGGAATTGTGTTGTTTGTTGGTATACTGGCTGCAGTAAATTTTTTATATGGTCAGAATACAGTACTCGATCGGGTAGTGGCAGTTGTTGGTGACCGAATTATTCTTGAATCAGATTTGGAAAAACAGGCTATTCAATACCGTCAGCAAGGCGTTTTTAGTGGCGGGAATCTTAAATGCGAAATTCTCGAAGACCAGTTATATCAGAAGCTTTTGTTAAACCAGGCAGAATTAGATAGTATTGAGGTTAGTCCCAATGAAGTAGATGCACAAATGGATCAGCGCATCCAATATTTCATCAGCCAGTTGGGTTCAGAAGAAAAATTAGAAGAGTTTTATGGCAAAAGTATTTTAGAAATAGAGGAGGAGTTTCGCCCGGTTATTTCCGACCAAATCATGAGTCAGCGAATGCAATCGGAGCTAACGAAAGATGTTGATGTTACCCCTACTGATGTGCGAAAATTTTACGAACGACTTCCGAAAGATAGTCTTCCGTTGATTAATGAAAAACTGCAGATTCAGCAATTGGTTCGTTATCCGGAAATTAGCAATTTGGACATTTTAGCCGTAACCCAACGTTTACAGAAATTTAAAGAGCGAATTGAAGGTGGCGAACGTTTCGAAACGCTGGCAGCGCTCTATTCGCAAGATGAAGCCTCTGCCGCTCGAGGCGGGACATTAGGTTATGTGGGACGTAGCGATTTGGTTACGGAATTTGCCGCTGTCGCTTTCAAATTGAATGTTGGTCAGGTATCGCGTGTTGTAAAAACGGAATACGGTTACCACATTATTAAACTGATCGACCGACGTGGCGCGAAAATAAATTGTCAGCATATTTTGCTCAAGCCAAAAGTGAAACCTGCCGAGAAAGTACAGGCTTATCAGTTTCTCGATAGTGTACGCAATCAGATATTGACAGATACGTTAACGTGGGAGCAAGCGGTAGACTTATATTCAGACGATGAAGAAACACGCAACAATCAGGGATTACTTATTAATTACCAAAATGGTTCGAGCGAATTTGAAAAAAGACAAATTCAACCGGCTATTTCCCAAGCCATAAAAAAACTTAATGAAGGTGATATTTCTCAACCCTTTGAAGCAACCGATGATAATACGAAGGTTGTATTTAAAATAGTGCGAATAAAACGAAAGAAACCGGCACATACAGCTAACCTTTCCGACGATTACAAGGCAATACAGGAAATGGCGCTTCAGGAAAAAAGCAGTGAGCACGTAGAGGAGTGGGTCGATAAAAAACGCGAATCGACTTATATTCGTATAATTGACGAGTATAAATCGTGCAAATTTAAGTATAAATGGCTAAAGTAGAGAACTATGCAGTTTAATTCAGATAAAGAGGCAGTTGACGCACTTGGGGATTTTAATCAGAACCTTAACGATGAAATACATAAAGCCATTGTAGGGCAACAAAAAGTAATCGACGACATTATTTTAAGCATTTTCAGCGGTGGCCATACGCTATTGGTAGGTGTTCCCGGACTGGCAAAAACGCTTTTGGTAAACACTATTGCCAAAGCATTGGGGCTCGATTTTAAACGCATTCAATTTACCCCCGATTTAATGCCTTCCGATATTATTGGAACTGAAATTCTTGATGAAAAACGCGAGTTCCGTTTTTTGAAAGGACCGGTATTTAGTAATATTATTCTCGCCGATGAAATAAACCGAACACCACCCAAAACACAATCGGCCTTGCTGGAAGCCATGCAGGAGAAAGCAGTAACGGCAGCCGGAAATAATTACTTGCTCGATAATCCGTTTTTTGTGCTGGCCACTCAAAACCCCATCGAACAAGAAGGAACATATCCGCTCCCCGAAGCGCAGCTCGATCGGTTTATGTTCAATATTATTCTCGATTATCCGAGTTTCGATGAAGAAGTAGATATTGTGAAAGCTACTACTGTTGAACAAAATACACAAATTAATCAGGTTATTACCAAAGAGCAAATTGTCTATTTTCAGAAATTAGTTCGTCGTGTTCCTGTTAATGATAGTGTGGTAAAATATGCTGTAGGTTTAACCGCCCAGTCGCGCCCCGGATCTGAAGCTGCCCACAGCATTACAAATGAATACATAACATGGGGCGCAGGCCCGCGCGCATCGCAGTATCTTATATTGGGTGCTAAAGCCCATGCAGCGTTACATGGCAAGTACTCTCCCGATAAAGAAGATGTTATTGCCGTGGCTCGTCCTGTTTTACGTCACCGCTTAGTTAAAAATTTTAAAGCTGAGGCCGAACAGGTACATATCGATACCATTATTGATGAGTTGATTAAAGGGAAAAAGTAACGGGAACACAAACAGTGTTCTTGTGTCCAATTTTTGATTATGGTTAAGCAAACAAAAAGAGTGTGGTTTTTATGCTTCTTTACGCTGGTTTTGGGAGCGCAAGTTGTATTTGCTCAAAACACAGAAGAGAAGGGCGGACGAATAGATCTCAAAAGAGCCGATTTTTTGGGTACCAACCAACGTATCGATAAAAATGCTAAACGGATTATTGGTAACGTAAAGTTGAAGCAAGACGATGTGTTTATGTATTGCGATAGCGTTTATCTCTATGCCGAGCGAAACGATTTTAAAGCATTTGGAAATATTCATCTCGTAAAAGGCGATTCCATTGAAGTATTCAGCGATACGCTTTACCATTACGGAAACCGTAGACTATCCAAATTTCGTGGAAACGTTATTATGAAGGATAAGAAGGTTCAGCTTTTTACCGATTCGCTCGATTATGATATGATGCTCAATCAAGCCTATTACCTTAATGGTGGCCGAATAGTAGATTCCACATCTGTTCTCGAAAGCCTCGTCGGGCGTTACTATACAAGCCGCGAACAGTTCTTTTTTAAAGATTCCGTTGTGGTGAAAAACGAGTCGTTCGACATGTACACCGATACGCTTGAATATCACTCCAATACCAAAATGGCCTATTTTCGTGGACCCACAACAGTAGTAAGCGATACCAATACAATTTATGCCGAACGCGGCTGGTACGATTTGAATCGCGATTTTGGGCGCATTCATCAAAACGCACGCTATACCAATACCTCGCAAACACTCGATTGCGATACGCTCTATTACGACCGCAATAAAGGGTATGGAGAGGCCTTTTCTAATGTAGTAATGAAAAGCCTAACCGATAGCGTTGTGCTTACTTCGAACTATGCCTATTACAATGAAATAGAAAAATCTTCATTGGCTACCGATAGTGCCACAATGATTCAAATATCGGCCACCGACACACTATACATGCATGCCGATACGCTCTTATCTTATGTAGATTCTGTGGATGCTGATATGCGAACCATTCTGGCCTACTACAAAGTTCAGATGTTTAGTAAAAATATTCAAATGCGGTGCGATTCAATCGCATTTGCCTTCGGAGATAGTTTGGTTAAGCTTTTCGGCAATCCTATTATGTGGTCAGACAGCAACCAAATGAAGGCGAAAAATATACAATTTCGGATTGTTGATAATGAACTGACCGATGTTTATCTGAAAGAAAATGCAATTATTATTACTGAAAATGATAGTATTCACTATAACCAGATAAAAGGGTTTCAAATTACGGGGCATCTACAGGCACATGAGCTACAAGAAGCTGCAGTCGATCGGCGTAGCGAAACCATTTATTACCTCGAAGACGAAGGCCAACTAACCGGAATGAACAAGACCCGCTGTCGGAAAATGAATGTGCACTTTCGTAATGGACAGCCACACAAGATCGTTTGGCTAAGTGAACCCGTAGGCAAGGTACTACCACTATCAGACCTGAATCCGGGAAATATGTTTTTTAATGAGTTCGAATGGCTCGACCATTTGCGCCCCAAAGAACGAAAAGACATATACATCTGGAAACCCTACGTTCCCAAGAATTAAGGTTGCTTGTTGATAGCTTTTTTTGTGCATTTCCTTCTTTTTGAAAAGCATCTTGAGCACCATTTATTTTTTGTAATTACAATTAATCGTAAAATCACGATCCGCTTTTAGTATCAAAATAACCTTAAATGCTTATGAGGAGCATTGTCATTTTTCAGATAGACCACAACTTCAAAAAGTGGTTAGTCGAAAAGGCGGTGCAGGCAACATTACCACTAGTTTTTTTCCAATTATTTTTGATGATAATGCGAATGAAATTTAACCAAACTCTTGTGTTGTAAATTTCTGTTACTCTTTTGCTATAGGTCTATACGAGTCTCGATGCGTCTTTTTGGATGAAAAAACCAATGCTGAGAATGATTTGTAGCAATATTTGGTCTTGGTTTCCCGACTTGTATTCTTTGCTTTTATAACCACAGCCGGAAGATGGATTAGTTGAGAAAGTTGTGGACTCTTTTTAACTAATCTTTTTTTCTTAACAAAAAAAGATACAAAAAAGTCAAGATCAAATTACGCTTCAACCCGCTCTGTTCAATAAATTAAATGAC
>JAQICA010000292.1 GCA_027858775.1 Salinivirgaceae bacterium
AATGCCGGTTCAACTACCCTTTTCAAACTCGAAAAATGAAAATCTTCAACAATTCCAATAATCGTAGTTTCTTCATTTCCAGGCATAGGATGGCCAATTAATTCACGGTTGGGAAACAAATCCGCAAGCGACTTATTTATCAGACATTTCCTTTTATCCGTATCTGGATTCCCGGAAAAGTTTTCACCCTCGCGTATTTTTATACCGAGTGTAGTTATATAATTGGCGTCGCCGGTAAATCCGCAGGGGTAATACTTTTTTTCTGCTCCGTCTTCTTTATAGTTTAAAATTACAACCCAATGTTCGAGCAAAGGTGAGGCTGTTGTTAACGATAGGTTCCTGATGTTTGGATTAGTTGTCAATTCTTCTTTGAAAACACTGGTTTTATCTTTATAGGATGGAGGAACTCTCACCTCGATTACGTTTTTATCAAGCCCAATTTCTTTGTTATTAATAAACTGAATTTGTTTAACAACTATGGAAGAACAAATTACCAAAATAATCATTGACGCAAGCTGAATAACATTCATAGCTGGCAACCGTCGGCGGGGAGTTTGTGCATTGCCCTTAATATTGGTTGTCGTAAGTTGAGTTCGTATATGAATAAGTGCAAACAAATATGAAATACCTGCAAGTACAGAAAGAAATAATATGAATAGTAACAAACTTTTGAACTGAGTAAAAATCCGGACAGAAATGTTGGTGCTTAAAAGTTCGTTAAAGAAAGGCAATACTACTCTCATAAGTACAACTCCCAGGATGAATGAAATTGATAGCATTCCAACTATTTCATACATAAATAAGCGAACTAAATCCTTGTTGGAGGCACCCTGAATTCGGTTTATGGTGTAGTTTTTTATATTATCGTTTAATCGGTTTCTTATCAGGTTGAGGTAATTAAAAACAGCAATTCCCATTATCAGAAATGCGATAGCAATGGCAACCCACAAATCTGTTTTATCGCGTGAAGCTTCAAAACGAGCTTTTCGTGACGAACTAAAGTAAGCATCATCCATTGCTTGCAGGTAATGTTGCCCGGGTGTACCATCGTTTATTGATGGAATTTCTGCTTTTAAGCTTTCGAAATCTTCTTCCAGTTTTTGTTTACTTTCAGGTGAATCCAGTTTTACGTAACAACGACTGTCTTTCCCATTGAAAAGTGTTACCATGTCGAAGTTGATTTGTGTAGTTTCGAGTGGTTTTTCAAAGACCCCACTAACAAAAAACTCTTTCTCATCCTCTCCTGAACCAGTTTTTAGCGTTTTACCAATGGGCAGAGTTTCACCAAAATATTTTAATGCTAAGTCTTTTGAAATGGCAATATCATTTTCAGTTACCAGTACATTTTTGGGATTATTACTGATAAGATTATAATGGAAAAATTCGAAAAAATTTGACGAAGCACTCAAAATAGTTGGACTATCGTAGTAGACATTTCGATTCGCCACAATGCGTTTGCCCCTAATGTGCCATAGCCTGCAAAAACTTTCTATTCCAACCAAATTATCATGCATGTATTCAACGGAGCCTTCACGGCAATGCATCATTTTCCCTCTTCCCGATCCAAATGGATCATCGCATTGCAAAGCGAAAGTTCTTGTTTTATCCGGATTAAAATCATCGGAGCTGAATTCTCGTTGAATAAACAAGGCAATCAAAAAAAAACAAGCCATTCCTACAGCCATACTTATAACTATTACTGAAGTATTTAGTCGATTCCTGTTAAATCCTCTGAAGATTGTTTTTATATTTATCATTTTTGTTTTATTGAAACACTGTCCCTACGGGACTTTCTATTCATTTACACATTATTTCTACCAAAACTACGTCTGCCAGCTGGCGGACTTATTAATTGTTCATCACCCAATTTTCTACCATAACTTCGTCGCTATGCGACTTTTTTTAAGTGCCAGCGGCACGTAGTTATGGTAGCTGAATAATCACAACGCCAAAAGTCCTGTAGGGACGATGTTATTACTATTCATACCTCAACGCCTCCACAGGGTTTCTCGTTGCTGCCCGCCAACTTTGCCAGCTCACCGTTAACAATGCTATACCCAATGCCAGTATGCCTGCCAGAGCAAATATCCACCAGCTTAATTCAGTTTTGTATGCAAAATTTTCGAGCCATTTATGCATGGCGTACCAAGCGATTGGAGTAGCAATTACAAAAGCAATGGCTACCCATTT
>JAQICA010000076.1 GCA_027858775.1 Salinivirgaceae bacterium
GGATTAATCGCTCAATATATAAGGATAGTATTTTTCATAAGCTTATTGAGAGGATGGTAAGTGCTAAACCATATAATTATCAAATGATTGTAGTAAGTAGTTAGTTAAGTACCTCAAAAAAAAATATGTGTTTGTAACAATTGTGACAGCAATTCGGATATGCTTATCCTATTTTTGTATCAAATCGTAATCAACAAATTACAGACAGATTTTTTCAAATGATTAAACGAGTAGACTAATGAAACGAACAATGATAAATATAGATGAAGCCAGGTGCAATGGATGTGGAGTATGTGTACCAAACTGCCACGAAGGAGCCTTGCAAATTATCGATGGAAAAGCCCGGCTGATAAGTGATTTAATGTGCGATGGGTTAGGAGCGTGCATTGGCCATTGCCCAAAGGGAGCCATTGAGCTGGAAGAGCGCGAAGCTGTCCCTTACGACGAAGTGTCCGTTATTTCGCAAATGGCACCTAAAGGACGTAATACCATAAAAGCGCATTTGATTCACATGAAAGAGCACAAAGAATTTGGATTTATGAAGCAAGGAATAAAGTGGCTGCGCGAGAATACCGACAAGGTCGATTTCGATGTTGAGGCTTTGGCCTCTGAAATACATGGTGACAATAAAGATGTATCGGCACCAAAAGTAAATGCGCCGGAATTGAAAGTAGCACATCAGGGAGGATGTCCGGGATCGAGAGAGATGAGTTTTAAGCCCACAGCAGAAACTCCGTCACCACATTCGGCTCAACCAGCTGCATCCAGTGCATTGCAGCAGTGGCCGGTGCAACTTCATTTACTGAACCCCAACGCGGAGTATTTGCAAAATGCTGACTTGTTGCTGGCTGCTGATTGTACAGCATTTAGCATGGGCAATTTTCACAGTTATTTACAAGGTAAAGCTTTGGCCATTGCCTGTCCGAAGCTAGACCATGGCAAAGAAGTATACGTGGAAAAACTGAAAGCAATGATCGAACAAGCCAAAGTAAACACCATTACCATAATGATGATGGAAGTGCCATGCTGTGGCGGATTGGTTTCGCTTGTGCAAACAGCACTGAAAATGGCAAACCGATATGTGCCGGTAAAAGTTATGGTTGTAGGTATTAAGGGCGATGTGCTTTCAGAGGAGTGGGCGCCCCCGGTTCAGTCAAGTGCAGTATGAAATTTAAGATTATCCTAAAATCAAATTGATTATCCGCTTTTATGCATATTGTGTGTGTATTTTACTGAAAATCAATACAATCTATTATGCATAAAAGCAGTTAAACACATAAATTAATAAACATCATAAAAAACAATTATTATGGAAAATATGTTTTGTTTTCAATGTCAGGAAACCGCAAAAGGTACAGGATGTACAGTACGCGGAGTATGCGGAAAAGATGGTGAAGTATCGCGATTGCAAGATTTGCTTATGTATGTGCTGCGTGGAACAGCTCTCTACATGGAGCATGTCCCGAACGATGCTCAGGGTCGCGAAAAAGTTGACTATTTTACAATGCATGGGATGTTTACTACTATTACCAATGCAAATTTCGATCGCGAAGTATTTAAGAAGCTTATTAAAGAGGCTGCCGAACACCGCGAAACAGCTCGTAAACTGGCCGAAAAGCATAATGTAGTGCCTGCTCAAACGCACGATAGCATGACATGGCAACCTGCTGATGAGTCGAAATTTATTGCCAAAGCAGCATTGGTTGGTGTGTTGAGTACCGAGAATGAAGATATTCGCTCATTACGTGAACTGGTAACCTATGGACTAAAAGGTTTGGCCGCATATGCTCACCATGCGTGGATGTTGAAAGAAAAAGATATAGAAATAATGGCATTTATGCATAAAGCATTGGCTGCAACTACCAAAGATCTTTCTGCCGATGAACTTACTGCATTGGTACTCGAAACGGGTTCGTTTGGAGTAAAAGCCATGGCTTTACTCGATAAGGCTAACACATCGGCTTACGGAAATCCCGAAATCACGAAAGTGAACATTGGAGTACGCAAAAATCCCGGTATACTAATTAGTGGCCACGACCTGAAAGATATGGAGCAGTTGCTCAAGCAAACTGAAGGAACCGGTGTTGATGTGTATACACACAGTGAAATGCTTCCGGCCAACTATTATCCGGCATTTAAAAAGTATGAACACTTTGTGGGTAACTACGGTAATGCGTGGTGGAAACAAGATAAAGAATTTGTCAGTTTCAACGGACCTGTTTTAATGACTACCAACTGTATAACTCCGCCGCGCGATTCTTACAAAGATCGCATTTATACTACCGGTGCAGCCGGATTCGACGGTGTAAAACACATTGCTGATGCCGAGGAAAAAGACTTTTCTGCGATAATTGAGCACGCCAAAAAATGCGACGCTCCGGTAGAAATAGAAACAGGTGAGATTGTTGGTGGATTTGCTCACCATCAGGTAATGCAATTGGCCGATAAGGTTGTTGATGCTGTAAAATCGGGAGCCATTAAAAAGTTTGTAGTAATGGCCGGTTGCGATGGCCGCATGAAATCGCGCGAATATTACACAGATTTCGCTGATCAGTTGCCCAAAGACAATGTGATACTTACAGCCGGTTGTGCTAAATATCGCTACAATAAACTACAATTAGGCGATATTGGAGGAATTCCACGCTTGCTCGATGCCGGACAGTGTAACGATTCGTATTCGCTGGCCATTATAGCCATGAAACTGAAAGAGGTATTTGAATTGGATGACATCAATAAATTACCGATTGAGTACAATATTGCATGGTACGAGCAAAAAGCCGTAATTGTGTTGCTGGCACTGCTAAGTTTAGGTATAAAAAACATTCACCTTGGACCTACACTACCTGCATTTCTTTCGCCAAATGTTGCCAATGTATTGGTAGAAAACTTCGGAATTGGCGGAATTTCAACGGTAGAAGAAGATATGAAAACAATGATTCTGTCGTAAATTTAGACACAATAATTATAAAAATGAAAAAAAGAGGTAACTCAATCGATTTGCCTCTTTTTTTTCGTTTTTATGATGTCAAGAAACTTTTTTTTATAAAAATGCATGTTTTAATTTCAAAAATAGGTGTGTCATACAACTAGATCATAAATAAAATATTTATTAATTTCTTAAAATAGCTTAATTATGAAAATTACCAGATTATTACTCGCGATGATGGCTGTCGCAGTCCTATT
>JAQICA010000105.1 GCA_027858775.1 Salinivirgaceae bacterium
CATGTTGAAAATATGAATTTTAGTTGAATTGACAATGCAAAAAAACCAAAAGATTCAATAAAGTTATCAACAGTAAATATCTGGTAATGAGGTAGGTTTAACTTTTCGTGCAGGCACTAGTTACAGTTTGAGTTTTGAGAAAAGAGCAAGAGTGGTTATCACTCTTCACTCAAGCTAATTAAACACGGGTGTTGGGTTGAGGCTTGATACTCGTTTTTTTATGCTAAATTGGCGGTTGTAACTAACTACGTTTCACCCAATTTGAAAATAGCAAACCCTATTCCCGCGAGGCATAAGTTTCAACCTGCCCAAGCTCCGGATTGTGGGAAAACGGTTCGCTCCGCTAAAGTTCCGTAAAGGTCAAGCTTATTTTAACAGTTGTATTATTGGGCACACCAAGATTTCCAGTGTTTTCCTGGAAGCACTATTTTATGATTCTTTTAAGTATTTTAAAAGAGCAAAAAAGCACATTTAAAACGTCAAGTTATTTCGGTACAATTTCTAAAGCCCTAAAAACTTTTTGGGTACATCGACGCTCATATGTTTTATCTGCTCATCGCTAAAAACGTTTTTGAAGTGTTTGTAGTAATCATTAAAACGAATTTTATTGAGCATATTCAAGAAAAAATCAGAGCCATACATAATTCGATCTATAATTGGATCTTTAGTATCAAAATAGTTTTTTTTAATCGAAGCCAATCTGCCTTGCTCAATCATGCATGAGAGATCGGTATAAACATTGGGATAATCGCGCATCAATTTGGCTATCTCTTCCCGCCACTCTTCAGACTCACCGCCAAAATGGGCGAAACATATTTTCAAATCAGTATGTTTTTCGAGTGCTTTACGCCAAATTTTAGGATGATTCAATACATATGCTCTTTCGCGCACAGCATTTTCAAAACCTCCTTTAATAATGTTATTATTGAACACAATTCCGGTTGGCTCACTGTAATGAACGATTTGATCTTTTTCCTGTATATGTCCGCAAACCTCAATTTCCATGGTAAATGTTGCAAATCCGGCATTCGAACAATGTGCCATAATCGGGATATTATTGTCTACACAATAGGCATATAGGCTTTTACCGCCGATAAATTTCGATGTGTCATCGCACAAATGGGGATCTGTAGGGGAATAACCGTTTGGAGCATACATTTTAATACCCCCAAATGGTTTGTTAGCGCCCACATTATCGGCAATAAGCTTCGACATGTTTTTCCGACGCGGGTCAACAGCAATAAATGGAAAAATACTATCGCCATACTGAACCTTCAATCCTTTTAGTTCCTTTAACTGTTTGTTGTACCCTGTTAATGTGTCTCTACTAACGTCAATATCTGCCACTTTCAGGGCTTTCAAACTCATTTTTATGATTTTCAGCACCTTCAGGCTTTGTTCATTTTGAACCCTTGTGCCATTAAATACCTGCTCTCCTTTATCTAACCTATCGATCCACTCCTCAATTTTTTTATTGTAGTTTTTCAATTCCGTTTTGAACTTGTTGTTAATTTCCACAAGGTTTTTATTCACATCGTGCTCATAGTATTTATTGCGAAATGTCATTTCGAGATCAAACATTAACGGAATATAGCGGTACACATTCGACTTTATTTTTTCGTATTCATTTTCCAGATCTTCGAGCATCTGGTAAGCGTTTTTGTTCATCGCAAAATACTTAATGATGTTGCCTGCCACTGAAGCCGTTTTATTTCCGGATTCTTGGTTTACATATAGCGCCAATTCTTCCACAGGAGGTATTTCAATCTTTTTTTTGCTTTCTTTCTGGTAGGTCAGCAACTCCTGAATTAACAAGTACATGATGCGTGCTGAGATCACCTCACGTCCAAAAATATGGCAATGCGCATCGAAATAATCAGGATTCAGTACAAAAGGAGCTTGTTTGGGCCTTGGTTTCAAGAAAAAATTGTCGAGTTTCGAAATTGCGTCTGGTTTACCGAGACATGTACCATGTATTGCCGGTATCATTTCATCCTTATATTTTGCCGGATGATAATTGGGAATAGTGCAATAATCGGCCGGCACTTTATACTGATTTTTTGTACCAACCACCCAGTCATTGTCTTGTCCCAACATGCTTGTGGCGATTTTATCCACAATTCGAGCTCCCATCTTTTTAATAAAACGCCGTATTTTACGCTGATCTTCAATCAACGATTCATCGTAATCGTCAATTACAGGAAGGTACAATGTGTTTTTATGCACGGGTGGTGTAAACATAATGCTTTCCAGCTTGGGGTTGTCGGGGGTCATCACCTGAAGTCCTGGCTGTTCTAGTATAAATTCGGCAGAGTGTTGAGCCAAAGCAGCGATTAGCGCCTGAGCCTCCATGCCTGTGAACTTAAATAGGTATTTCAGAATTGATAGGAACTTGGCTACATGTTCCCCCGCAGTCAGGTATCCAACGCCATTGGCCGAAGCCACAAGTGCAGCGCGCCCTACCTTAATTTTTTGATTATTTAAATTGGCAAGGTATTGAACCAGCAGACCTCCCTGACTGGTTCCCATAAAATCGACTTCTATTTTAAATTGGGCTACACCAAGCGAATCGAGCATTTGCAGCATTACGGCAATATTTTCTTCGGCTCCGTAAAAAAATGTAGGATGATCAAACGCCAAAATCTGTTCATACTTTCCGCTGCCGGCATCACCCATCATATCTTTAAGCCATGTTTTGCCATTGCCATACAATTCTTTATATGATGCCGCTGTACTGCTAAACGTACCATGAATGAGAAACAGTGTTTTTAGGTTTTCATTAATTGATCCGGGTTTGACTTTCGAAAAATCATTCTTTTGAGAGTCAAAAATCAACAATTCATGATCGTTGGCAAGCAATTTCTTAAATTTATTTTTGCTCAACTCCCTTTCCACTTCGGCAAGAATATCCTTACTGTTTTTTCGTTCGTAGTCTTCGTATTTCCGTAATTTATTATTAAGTGCCAGCCTTTTAAAGGTAATAATTTTAACAATAAACGGTTTGGGATCTTTGGTCGTGCTCAAACGGTACATTCCCGGAACATTCTCAACCTCTTCCAGTTCGTGCTGGGGCACCACATCGAAGAAATATTTCAAACGATCGCGGTTAGATGTATAAAACCCTTGTGTAGCTTGAGGTTGTATGTATTCAATAGCATTGTCTTCTACGCCTTCCTTTTCAGACTGGTAAAACACCAGTGCTCCTTCGTCGGGGTTCAGCATGAGTTCCAGACGCAAGGTCGGAAGCTGATCCAGATAAAAAACTTCCGGCATATCGATTTCAACATGCTCAAACGAGATAAACCGCTCTTTTATGGATTTCGGATTGGATTGAAGATGGGGATGACATTCTCTGATAAGATCAACTTCTTCTTTAACAACACCCTCAAAATGATCATTTCCATGCGATGATATCTCGATATGCCCTCTCCAGTCGATTGCTTCATCGTTTGCATACCCCAGAGTTCCCCAAAACCCAGGAACCGGTTCACGCTGTTTTCCGGTAATTTTCGGAATAACATTCTGTTCAACGTATTGTTTTGTTATGGCCTCTTCGGCACCCAATAACACAAACTTTTTTCCTTCTTGTGATGCCATAAAAGCATCCACATCAAAAATAACTTTACGCATGGCTATTTATTTGCAGGTGATTACAACATAAAATGAACGATTGTGGCTCAAAATTAACTCACACAAGTTAATAAATATATCATTAAAAAACATGTAATCCCATCAGGAATTAAGAGCGCCGCATTTATTTTGCAAGCTCGGAAACCAATGGAACGGCATGGCGCAAGAGGCATCGAACGTTTATTAATACAGAAACTGAATTGCAAATAATCAAATTCGGATTTAACTGATATCCGAAACGTTTTATTGTTGTGATGGAAACAACAAATTATCAGAAACGTTGACGGAGGCATCAATTGTTTATAGCACATGGCAATGGAAACGAGAGCCGATTCCGATATAGGCTGAACATAGTCGAAGCGGGAATCGCATGTTTCGCTGGCTAGCATGAGTTCCGTTGTGGAAGAAAAAATGTTTCGACAATCCATTTATATTGTTTTTTTAACGATAGAAAAAATGCTGCCCGGGAAAACAATTCGTCAAGTCCCGGACAGCATAATGACTGCTCTGAATTACGTGTACAGGGCGGCTAGGGGTTGTTTTTTGTGGCTAAGTAATTACAGCGGATATTTTGATGTACCAAAACTTGCATTTGAAGCAGCGATAAATTGGCTAAACTCCAAATTTTAGGATTGTCGCCAATCTTATAAAACCAATAATCGGAATAGTATTCTGAAGAAATTACTGCCGGCACATCCATTTCTGCGTGCAGATCAACCGTTGTTGGGTAAATTATATCGCGGCAAGCTTTAACCATTGTTTCCAAATGCACTTTTTGATTGTAATACACATAGCTAAATGCCTGATAATTATCTTTCTCGCCGATGGTAAACGGATTTTGCAGCGCTTTACGCGATTCGGTTTCAGTTGGCATTTCCACCACAGCTAACCGAATTCTCTCAATCGACTGAATAGCGTTTACATACTCACTACCAGCATTTACAGCCTGTGATTTGCGATCAAGAATTCGTTTCATTCGGGTGTTCATTGTCTGCAACTCCTCCTCGACCAGTGTGGCTTCCATAAGTATTTCTTTCGATATATTTAGCGACAACATTGCTGTGCTTACCGCTGAATAGGCCATGAAAAAAAGCACTATAATAAGCATTGATAAACTAAAATGCTTGTTGTGTTTACTCTCTACGAGTAGGGCCGGGAGAAAAACAACAAATGGAAACGGCATTGCGATCATAAAAATAAAATTGGCGCCCGGCCAGTGCTGAATTTTAAATAGAGCCGAGCCAAACAATAACACAACTGTGAGAAAAACAATCAAATAAAAAAACAACGAACGAGAACCCGATTTTTTGTAGTTATTAATAAGTGCCATGGGTGTAAATACCAATGCCAGTCCTACAATACCAATTACAAGTGCAATAGAAGCTCCCGGCCAATGCATTACTTTTGCCAATGCGCCCAAACTTACCAGAATGAGCGATAATATACCGATGTTGAAAATTAATTTTCTCATAAATAATTTATATTTTTTAGGTTACACCTTCCTTTGTCAAGATAGTGCGACGGAGAGGTGGAGCCGGCCACGATCAACAAACATATGCGCATCATGGCTTAATTCATTTATAGTTGATTTTGTGAAACTTCTGAAAGTTTAACCGTTTTATGATAATAATAAAGCAACTCCGATTCAATCATATATACTTGCTGTGTAAGCATTGCAAGGTATTCCAGAGTAAAAGCCACCGTATGTTCAAAATACCGCTCTTCCCAATCGGAGCTATTAATTTTTTGTCGAAATGCTTTTATATCAGCTTGATCGAAATTACCGGGCAACGATGTGAGTACAAATTGGGAATAAGTATTCAAATCCTCTTTTAGTTCGTTAACTCGCATACTTAGTGTTTCGTCATCACGAAAGCGACTAGAATACTCTTTTTGAACCCCCTTGTGAATATAATCCTCTACCATCCCATGCATTGCTCCGGAGTTAGCATCCCGATTCGTATTAAACAACTCATTTTTCAGTTTCCCGATATTTTGAACTACTTCTTCTGTCTTTACCCGCAATTGCTGCAGATACTGAGCATTCGAATCAAAATTTGCATGATTGTAAAAATGAGTGTTCGTTTGCCGCAACAACTCAGCATTGTGTGTCAACTGACTATACAATGCCTCATAATTTTTCCCCAAACGGTTGGAAGTTTTTAAGGATATTAGGTTAAATGTAATTACCAACCAGGCGGCGGCCAAAATCGTGAAAATAACTTTCCCGGAAACAAACTGTTTTTCGCGTAAAAGTGCGCGACAATACAAAGGAACAGCAATAAAAAACAGCAAAACATTGCCCAAAAGAATTAGAACACTGGCTCCCGGCCAATGCTGGATTTTGAATAAATATCCGCCAATAAAAAACAATAATGCTAAAAAGCCTATAATTAACTCACTTTTCGGAATTTTTCTGGGATCTTTTCGGTAATTCACCCACAGTAAGGTAGGTAAAAAAATGAGCAATAGCACCGCAAATCCACCTAATAATAAGTTTTGAGCATAAGGCCAATGTTGTACTTTAAACAGCACACCCACAGAAATGGCTATTGAAGCTATAAAACCGGAAAGAAATAAAAGTACATTTTTACTACTTCGCGTTTCTTTGTAAAAAATATAGATCGAAGTAGGCAGGAACAAAAAGCAGAGCACAAAAAAGCCCAACAAGAGTAATATACTGGCTCCCGGCCAGTGAAGAATTTTAAACATCGACCCAACTCCCAGCAACACTGGTGCTGCAAGTCCAACAATTTTCATTAGTTTTTTCATATTTCTATACGTTTTATCAATTAAAAAAAAGGTATCGTTTTGGATTTGCTTCAACCCCTTGTAGCCGATCCGTTCCTGTACCTTATTGTACGCATCAGAAAAATTATAGCCTTGACGCATTTTGTGTTCTATATCGCAACAAATATGATCTATCAGATCATCGCGCAAGTGCGAATAATAAATATTGGCATTACTCACATCGGCAATTATCTGCGTTGTTTGCTCCTGTGTTAGCATATGGCATTATTTAATCCGTAATCGGGATGCAAAATCGTTTTTAATGTCTCGATATACTCTTCCAATTCCTGAATTTTTTCCTTGGCAATTTCGAAGCCGCTTTTGGTGAGTTTATAATAAACGCGGGTACGGTTATTCACCGTTTCCGATTCAGTTGTAACCGCCCCGTCTTTTTCAAGTTTATGAAGCACCGGATAAAGAGCGCCGTAGGTAAGCTGAATTTTACCCCGTGTAATTTCCTCTACCTTTTGTGTGATTTCGTAACCGTACATTCGCTCCTGCTCTTTGAGCAGTTTTAGTACAATGGATTTTAACGAACCCTTCAGTAATTCTTTTGATATCATAATTTCAGTATATATTGTATTCTTATATATTGCAAATATAGAATAATTTATTTTACAAACGCAAGTTTACATGAAAATAATATCAAACTTTTACACTATTAAACCATGACGCTATGCGTTTTATGCATGCTAAAATGCACATATATGCACAACTGACACGGTTTTTACGATTTTTCATTCCCATTTGGGTAGAATTATTATTTTTGTCGGCTAATAACCTATAAAGATTTTTGAAAATGCTAAAAGCTTTGAGGAAGTTTTCGTTTTTAAGTTTTGTTGAGCGGGCTGGAAATGCCTTACCCCACCCTGCCACACTATTTGCACTATTTGCGGTAAGCGTTTTGGTTCTTTCTGGCGTGGCCAGCTGGGTAAACTGGACAGCCATTCATCCGGTTTCGAAAGAGGTTGTAGAGCCTGTAAACCTAATGTCGAAAGAGGGCTTTCACCGTGTTTTACTAGAGATGGTAGACAATTTTACCGGTTTTGCTCCTTTGGGAATTGTTTTGGTAGCAATGCTTGGTATTGGCATGGCCGAAGGCAGCGGACTGATTGGAGCAGCTATTCGGAAACTTGTTCTTAGTGCGCCCAAGCGTTTATTAACATTTGTAATTGTTTTTGCAGGTGTTTTATCAAACTTTGCCAGCGATATAGGCTACGTGCTGCTCATTCCATTGGCTGGTGTAATATTTTTATCGGTCGGCCGACATCCGGTAGCGGGTATGGCTGCAGCTTTTGCCGGCGTTTCGGGCGGTTTCAGCGCCAACATTGTACTGGGAACAATCGACCCATTATTAGCCGGACTTTCGCAAGAGGCGGCACGCATTGTCGATCCGGCGTACGAGGTAAACCCAACTGCAAACTATTTTTTCATGGTAGTTTCAACCTTTTTAGTAGCCGGTATTGGAACCTGGGTTACAGAACGCATTGTTGCTCCGCGGTTGGGCGAATACGACGGCGAACACGAAGCCGACCTGCATCCGTTATCGGCACAAGAGCGCAAAGGAATTATTGCTGCACTCATCGCCATGTTTGCCATTATCGGTTTTATACTTATTGGATTAATTCCCACGAATGGTTTTTTACGTGGGAGCGACGGATCAATATTGAACTCACCTGTAATAAAAGGTGTGGTAGCATGGCTGTTTATTTTGGCCGGTAGTATGGGGATTGTCTACGGCATAGTGGCCGGAAAGTATAAGAACGACACCGATATTGTGAATGGCATGACCGACAGTATAAAAACACTGGCTGCATATATTGTTCTGGTATTTTTTGCTGCACAATTTGTTGCCTATTTTAAATGGAGCAATCTGGGACTGATTTTCGCCATTAAAGGAGCCAATTTCTTAGTTGCAACAGATGTCGGTCTAATTCCATTACTCATCATGTTTGTCATTTTATCGGCAACCATCAACATGTTTATGGGTAGTGCTTCAGCCAAATGGGCGGTGCTCGCTCCCATTTTTATTCCCGTGTTTATGTTCATGGGCTATACTCCGGAATTGAGTCAGGTAGTTTTCCGCATTGGCGATAGCGTAACCAACATTATTTCGCCAATGATGAGCTTTTTTGCACTAATTATTGCCTTCATACAGAAATACGATAAAAAAGCAGGTATTGGAACTATTATTTCAACCATGCTGCCCTACTCCATTGCATTTTTCATAGCCTGGATTGCATTACTCGTTGCGTGGGTACTGTTGGATATTCCTTTGGGGCCGGGAGTTAGCATGCACATGTAATACGTATTTTAAACGTGTAACTATTTCAATTGCGAATTACAGAAGACTAAAGAATTCGTTTTAGCAACGATAATTCAACAGTTTAAAAAATTCCCAATGGATTTAGGGGCGATTGGCCTTTTAGATTAGACACAATATAGAAAGAGGTTATCTGAAAATATCGGATAACCTCTTCTTTTTATGTGCCAAACAGAAGGTACGTAAAGTATAGGCTTATTATTACTAAACAGCCATTTTGCTCATCAACTGGGTGGATTTTACGCGTCGCTGACCGAACACTTTTTCTACCGACTTGTACTCGCTCACTAGTTCGGCAAACACATCTTTTACCGATTGTATTTTTGTGGCTTTATACGCGTTGGTGCCGGCAAAGGCAAAGCCTTCATGCAAATTTCCGGTTGCAGAATTGTGCAATATTTCGGAAATACAATAGGGGACTTCTTTAAAATTACACGACTTCAAGCATTTCCATGGACATTTAAACGGTTTGGTTTCGCCATTTTTCATGCGGTGCACAAAATCGCTGTCAATTACCCTTCCAGGAAGGCCTACCGGACTATCAACCAGCGTTATATCTTCTTGTTTGCTATTGATATAGCTATTTTTAAACTCAATATCGGCATCGCATTCGTGTGTGGTTACAAAACGAGTTCCCAATTTTACCCCCGATGCACCAGACTGCATAATTTTATGCATATCGGCACCTGTATAAATGCCGCCTGCAGCAATTACAGGAATTTTGCGGTTAAATTTCTCCTCAAACACCTTAACTTCGTTAACAGTTTCCGTAATTAAGTCAGCCAAATCTACTTGTCCGTCTGTTAGTTGAGCCTTTTTAAACCCAAGATGCCCACCTGCTTTGGGACCTTCAACCACCACGGCGTCGGGCACATGCCCAAATTTCGACGCCCAATATTGAAAAATAAGTTTGGCGGCTTTAGCACCGGAAACTTTTGGGATGAATTTGGTATGAATATTTTCGAACCCTTTTTCAATTACAAAATCGGGCATTTTTAGTGGGAGCCCGGCTCCTAAAAACACAACATCGGCCTTTTCCTCGATGGCTACACGTAGTAAGTCATCATAATCGGAAAGTGCCACCATAAGATTAACTCCAATAACGCCATCGGAGTTATCGCGAGCAAGTCTGATGTGTTTACGCAATGCAGTTTGATTTGCTTTACGGAAGTTCCGTTCAAACCCCGGCTCTGTCATGCCAATGGCAGCAGCAGAAATTACACCAATTCCACCTTGATTTGCCACAGCAGCAGCAAGCTTCGATAATGAAATTGCAACACCCATACCACCCTGAATAATAGGGTATTTTACCGTTAAGTTTCCAATCTTTAATGACTCCATAGTTCTGTTGTATTAGATTTCCGGTACAAACATACGACAGAAAACATGGCGATTTTTTAAATCGTGAGGGATTGCCTACAAATAGGGACTAACGGGGGATTTAGGGGCGAAAAAGTGACCTGTGGGGGTGAATTTTTCATGCAATTATTATTAAAAACGCCAGAAAATCAACATTACATCGGGGTTAAAAAAAAACAAAGCAGCTATCTCAGAAATTTGATAGAATCCGTAACCGCAATTTACAGGAGCTTTCGAAACAGGTAGAACGTTCTAAAACACACATGTGTGCATTCTTAGTCAAACGAGCATTAAGAAATTTTGCATGTACGAATCGCAAGTATGGATTAAAGAAACTTCACACGTTCTTTAAGTTCTTGAATGGAGGGTTTCGATACGGGCACCCCAAAGTCGAGGTTTTCAAAGAATAATTTATAGCCTTGTGAGTTTCCTTCAACACGATCGATGTAGTTAATATTGACAATATACGATCGATGACATTTGAAAAAATAGTTATAGCCTTCGAGAAGCACCTGTGCCTTAAGAAGTGTGCTTCGAATAAGCTGACTTTTGATGCCTTCCTCGTCTTTCCAAAACACCTCAATATAGTTGTCGGCAGAACGAACAAGAACCAACAACCGCGATTTCAGCGAAAGTTTATCTTTCTGATATTCAGAGTCAAAATGAATCAATTTATCTTCTGCATTTTTACTATTTTTTAATTTTGAATTCAAGTCGTAAGCCGTTTTCAAATGCTGCCGTAGTAATCGATTGTGGTTAAAAACAATCAGAGCCGTAAGCGGAATAACTGCAATAAGGATCATATTAACCATCATATTAAAATTAAACTCGACAATGCCCAAAAATTTGTACATCACAAAATATCCGAATGCAATGGTAAAAAGCAACCACGAATTCCAGAGAATCTCTTTCCAGATAGCCCAGCGACGGTATAGAAAAAGTTGAGGTACCATACTGGGCAAAACCAACAAGTTAATACTCAATGATAAAAAGGTAATTGCGCCAAGGCCAAAAATCAAGTAAATTTTATCTCCTTGGTCTAACGTACTAATTTCTAAAGGCTGAAAAACTAACAAAAAAACAAAAATGCTAATGCTGATAAAAAATATTACCTTGGCATTACGTTTTAGATCGTCGTTAAATGGGTATGATTTCTTCAAAAAGTCGAGCATAACACGATTTTCAATATAATTACTAAGCTAAACATTCACAAAGATACCACATTTTATTTGGCACAAGCCCATAAATTGGGATAGTTGGGGTGGGAAATTCTCCATAACTCCTTATTCACAAAAAAATTAGTTGGTCAACACAAACACATTACCTTAGTATCTCATAAAAATAAATTGCATGTGTATTTTTAGTAAAATTTTGTAAATTTGTTAGGATACGGAGATGAAATCGGTTAGCCGTTAGAAAAACACACAATAAGTTACTCACAATTAACACATTACGCACAACACAAATAAATATCATCAGCGAAAGCTATTCATTAGTATTAAAAAATAACCATTAATAAATTACACACAATGAAAAAAATTTCAGCATTAACCCTTATTACGGGACTATTCGTTCTGTTTACATCGTGCTCTAAGCCAGATCAGCACCTGAATACCATTCCGTCGTCGGCTCAGGTAGTAGCATCGATCGATTTATTTAACATTGCCCGAAAGGCAGAACTTTACGATGCAGAGCAATATAACTTTGTAGCAGAAACGATGGAAAAAATGAAAGCAGAGAACCCGGAAATGCATGCATTTGTTCAAGACTTAATGAGCAATCCCCTGCAAAGCGGTCTCAAATTTCGAGAAAACCTATATATGTTTGTAGATAATATAGACAATTCATCATTTGCAGGAGCAACGTTGGCAATTCGCGATGTCAGTGATTTTGAAAAAGCACTAACTTCAGCACTTACATACGCCAAAACGGACAAGGTTATTGAAAAAAAGCAAGGTCTCAGCTATGTAAAACTAAAAAAAATGATCATTGTTTACGATGACAAAAAGGTGCTACTAATTACAAATCTGGATGATAAACAAGATGAATTGGTCAGTTATGCAAAACTGCTTATCAATCAATCAGAAAAAAATGGTATTACAAGTATAAATTCGTTTAATGATTTTAAATCGAATGCAGAAGATTTCAACGTATGGTTATCGAGCGATGCATTGTCACAAATGCCACAATCGGCAAGTCTGACCAATTCGTTGCCTTTCAAATTGACCGGTAACTACATTGAGTTGCATACAAAATTTGAAGACAATGGCATTTTTGGAACAAGCAGTATTGAATACAACGATGAAATTGCCGCAATGCTTGATGAATATGAGTTGGTAAAAACTAAATTCAATACCGACCTACTTGAGTACTTACCGAAAGAAAATTACATGACCTATGGAATGGCCATTAACCCCACGGGTATTTACAATTGGCTGAACGATATTCCATCATACAAGGCCTTTTTAGATGAAGCCAAAAACAATGCGCCACTCAACGTAGAAAACCTCATCAAAAGCATTGAAGGCGACATAATTATAGCATTACACGGTTTCCAGTTACCTGAAAATGCAACCACCACTAATCCGGGTAGTGCAAACCAAAATGTGATGCCACTGACAACAGCTATTATGGCGCTGAACGACCGAAGTGTGGTTGACGAATTAATTGCGCAAATACAACCCACAGGCCTAATTCAAGAAGCAGACGGAATGTACAGTGTATCATTTTTCAACATTAAAGCATACTTCGGCATATTTGACAATAACCTTATATTTTCGAACGATGAAAGTGTAATAGCTGCAGCCAAAAACGGTGGAATGAAGGACAACCTGAAAGATACCGATCTGAAAGAACTTTTTGCTAATCCGGGATACATGTATATGAACTTAAATTGGGAGAAATATCCGATGCAACTTACATCGATGTTAAAGTCTACAATGAGTCCGAAAGATGCAAAAGCATTTTTGAGTATCGCCAATATACTTGAAGAAATCCGCGCATACAATGTTTCTGTAAAAGAAGGAAAGTTTGAATTTATTATGCGTAATACAGATGGAAACTCGCTGCACACACTGCTTAAAGCAATTGATGAAAGCAAACGAGTTAATTCGAAAGATAAGTCGGAACCATTAGCCGCTAATTAGATCCATCAATAAGCTCCATTTTCTGCGTTACTCTTATTCAAACCCGTATCATTTACACCAGTAAACTCAACGGTTTTGAGTTTCGAAAGCCTTGAAAATGGAGCTTATTCACTGGATACTCCGACTATATAGGCAGGCTATTAAAAGAATTAACAATACCCGATAATCATCTATGTATGAGTACAGTTAAAAAATTCAAATATTACACTATGTATATTTTAAGATTTTTTAATTTGCATTAACAGGTGATAGCTCAACGATTTAAACCACGTAAAAAAACCTGATAGGTATGAATTCATCGAAAAAAAGAGCGGTTTTTAAAAAAAATGGCTAAATAATTGTACCTTTGTATTGGGTTTTTAAGCGACAGTTTCATACTGTCGTCATGGTTTTAAGGGTTAATATCGGTGCGAGAGGGAATTTATTTTCCTCTCGTTCTTTTTTTGGACATAACCCAACATCTGAGCATGTCTCAACATGTTTGAAAACGATTACATGGGATCAGTTGAAAAAGTTGTGGACTTTTTTCACCAAACTTTTTTTCTTGAAAAAAAAAGTTGCAAAAAATTCAAGATCAAATTACGCTTCAACCCGCTCTATTCAATAGATTTAATGAC
>JAQICA010000109.1 GCA_027858775.1 Salinivirgaceae bacterium
GCCCGAAAAGTCCAATTTCTGCGTTACGCCCTTTCTGAAAACAGTTATTTACGAAAGTAAACGCCTTGATTTTCAGAAAGACCAAGCCTTGAACTTGAACTTTTCAAATCAAGCACTCACAAAAGTAGGTAGTTTTCGTGCTGGCACTAAATAAAGATTTAGCAATGGAATGAAACCATTCAACACAGAATCAAAAAAATGGAAAGCGCTGATTGGATTGCAAACTAAAAAAGCAGACATTTTGAATATATTTCACACATTTGATAAAAAAAACGTAAAAAAAAAGCCATTTATAACCTCCTATAAACCAATAATTAACAAAAGCACCAGAAAAAAAGTTGCGAAAAAGTGGCAAAAACATTTGGAGGCAATGAATTTTTGCGTACTTTTGCATCCGCAATCGGCTGCGTAGCTCAACTGGATAGAGCGTCTGACTACGGATCAGAAGGTTGGGGGTTCGACTCCTCCCGCGGTCACTGAAAAACAATATATTATGGGGTGAATCTTTTTATAAGGTTCGCCCTTTTTTTTATTGGCAGAAATCTGTAGCTTTTTTAATTGATTCTGATTTTCTACAAATGCACTTGCCTACAAGGCATTTTTTATTGCCTGAATCTTTGTTTCTCTGTCAAATGAGAATGTTTTGCTTCTCAAATTGATTATCTCATAAAGTTGTAGTGATTTTTCAAGATACTTTTTCGATTGATCTGTTTTTTCGGAAAAGCCAATTTGCGAAAGAAATCCTGCAAGAATCTCGATATTTTCAATACTAAATCCCTTGAAACAATTTAAATAGTCGTTTGATGCTTCAGAATCGAATTGCAAGAACTTTTCAAGGTCAAAGTCTACCTCTTTCAACAACTTAGCTTTCAAAGCAATCGTTTCGTTTTCAATACTTGCAGATGAACTACCTTCTCCACTAAATAGTTTTTGTTGAATAGCAATAATAATCTTTCCAATTTTCTCGATCTCTCTTAAAATATAGTCTTTTTGTTCCATCGTATTTTTTGTAGTTTAAACGGTCATTAAAATTTGTTTGGGAAGTCCACTGGAAACATATCATTTGTTCTTGAAAAATACAAAAAAGAATTGAAAGCCGAAACGAAACGACTTCGACGTTCAAGTGAAAATAAATTTTTATTCTTGCATTTTATTGTGGCACGGTACAATATTTGAACAGTGGCGAACATCAACCTAAGGAATTTTCTAACAGAAAAACGAACGATTTTGAAGCGACAAAAGACAGACGAACTGGAACACATGCCCATTGGCAAACTTATTATGCGCTACTACTGGCCTGCCTTTGTGGGAGTAATTGCCCATTCTGTTTATAATATCATTGACCGTATATTTATTGGACAAGGAGTTGGCGCCGAAGCGTTGAGTGGCATAACGTCTGTATTCCCGATTATGATAATCATTATGGCTTTTGGTATGCTGGTTGGTTTGGGCGGTGGTGTTAAGCTTTCGCTGTTTCTTGGCCAGAAAAAACACGATAAAGCCGAAAAAGTATTAGGCAATGTGTTGCTGCTAATTGTACTCATTTCGCTTATTGGTGGCATATTAGGTTTTGCGATTAAGCAACCTATGCTCGAACTATTTGGGGCAACCAATAATACGGTAAACTACGCCAACGACTACTTGAATATTATTCTGTACGGGATTATTTTTCAAACGCTGGGTTTTTCGCTCAACAACCTGATTCGTGCCGAGGGGAACGCACGTATAGCAATGATAAGCATGTTGATTGCTGCCGGCACAAACATTCCACTGGATTGGCTATTTATTATGAAATTTGGCTGGGGCGTAAAAGGTGCAGCCTGGGCTACTATTATTTCTATGGCTATTCTGTCAACTTGGGTTTTGATACATTTTACCAGTAAACGAGCAGTAGTAAAACTGAAGTTGCGCCAAATAAGACTCGATCCGTTTATTATCAAAAGTATTGTTGCTATTGGTATGGCACCATTTTTTATGCAAATTGCCAATAGCTTTGTACAGGGACTTTACAACACACAACTGATTAAATACGGAGGAGATATTGCCGTTGGGGCATTTGGTATCGTAATGAGTGTGGTGATACTAATTATTATGAGTATTGTGGCTTTAAATATGGCATCGCAGCCCATTATCGGGTACAACTATGGTGCCCGGAACATTCCACGTGTACGTCAAACTATGCGCTATGGAATGGTAGCTGCAACGGTGCTTGCCTTCATCAGCTGGGGAATTGTAGAGACTTTTCCATCAGCAATTATCTCACTATTCAACAACGAAAACAAAGAACTGCAACGAATTGGAGTTCAGGGGTTACGTATATTTTCCATGATGCTCCCAATTGTGGGCTTCCAGGTGGTTGTCAGTAATTATTTCCAATCGGTTGGCAAAGCAAAGGTTGCAGCCTTTTTAAGTTTACTGCGGCAAGTATTGGTTCTAACGCCACTGCTTTTCATTTTACCTGATATGTTTGGAATAAAAGGAATTTGGATGGCCTCTCCTATAGCAGATACTATTGCGGCACTAATTTCAGGATTGATAATGATACGGGAGTGGCGAAAAAACCTGGCTCCAGAAAAGTCATCAGTCATTTCAGACAACTCTGTTGTAATACCGCAAAAGGCAAATGACTAAACCGGATCTAACCGAATTAGGAAAAGAGCCAGTCGATCACGCCGTACATTTTTAATGCACTTGCGACAAGTACAATCATAAGAAGGTACCGAATAAATCCGGCGCCAATACGTTGTGCATATTTCGATGCAAAGAAAGCACCGATCATATTTCCAACTGCGAGAACTAACCCGGCACGCCAATCGACCATGTCATTATAGATGAAAATGGCTAAAGCAAGTGGCGTATAAATCAAAACAATAAATACTTTAGCCGCATTGGCTTTCACTAAATCGTAACCTACTCCAAGTACTAAACCTGCTAATAAAAACAACCCAACCCCGGCCTGAATAAAACCGCCATACAAACCAATAAAGAAAAAGATAATCAATTGCCATGTTTTGCTTAATCCTTGTGCTCCAGCAGCTTTTCCTTTAATCCAAGCCGAGGGCTTAAAAAAAAGCAGGAAAAACATCAGTAACAGTAATGAAGCAATGGTGTACTCCAAATATTTTTCGTCAATTTCGACTGCTATAAACGCACCAATTAGTGCACCAACAAGTGCAGAAAAAGCAATTGGCCATGTTAGTTTGAAGGAAATGAGGTGTTGTTTTCTGAAATTGCCCACCGCCACCATATTTTGCAGTACTATGGCCACTCTATTTGTGGCATTGGCAACACTTGCGGGCAATCCCAGGAATATAAGTAATGGCAAAACCAACATACTACCGCTGGCAGCTAATACATTAATAAATCCTGCTACCAAACCGACGCCTACAATCAACAAATAATCGATTATATCTAAAACTACTTTTGTTTCCATAGCACCTTTATTTGAAAAATAAAGGGCTAAGGTAAAAAAAATAACCACAAGATCGGTGGCATTTCTTAGGGCTTTACTGCATACGGATTAACAGTATAGATTTCTGGAGTCTAACATAATTCCTGCACTATTTATTGATAACAATGGCTTCTACACGCCTGTTGGCTTTGCGGTCTTCTTCTGTATTGCCATTCGCCACAGGGCTCGAATTGCCGGCGCTACTAAAGCGGAGGTTACCAATATTTTGCTTCATAAGGTAACTCATTACTGTGCGTGCTCGTTCTTCTGCAATTTCAATATTTTCGAGCGCCTCAATATCATCGCAATGTCCAACAATTTCCAATTCAATGGTTGGGTTATCTTTCAGTATTTCAGCCAGGCGATCGAGTTCGGCCATAGCTTCGGGCGTCAGGTTATCGCTATCTGATTCAAATGTAATGCTATTCAAGTTTACTTTGGATCCAATGGTAATATAATCGAGCATTACTTCCCTGCGTATATTTTGGAATGTGGTTATTTGCCCCGCAGGTAAATTCTCGGAATAGAACCAATAATCTTCCGATGAAACTACGAGAGTGTAATTTTTACCGGCTAAATAAGAAACAAAAAACTTCCCACTATTTCCATCGGTTTTAGCAGATGTTACCAAACCGCCGGTTTCATTATCAATAATTTTTATTTCGGCTTTGATGGGTTTAAATGTTGCAGCATCTTTTACCGCACCGCTCAAGTTTGTACGCTTAATGGTTCTCACATTTTGATTCTGGGCAGATAAGTCCAGATTATTACTGAAATTAATTCGTCGGCGTTTTTCGTTCAAAATAAAATTGACCTCAAATTGCCTGTAGCCATTCAATTCAACACGGTATTCATTTTGTTCCAGATTAAAATGCTCATAGAAAATATTATTCATTTTTACCTTGTACACATCTACATTGGGCACATAGATTATAAATTCGCCATCGCTATTGGTAAGAGTAGAGTATATATTCCCCCGACTATCAGTGGCTGTAACTTTTATGTTGG
>JAQICA010000146.1 GCA_027858775.1 Salinivirgaceae bacterium
AATAGCGTTTATTGTAACCTTAATATTCGGTGTAATAGCCTATGTAATTTATCTATTTCAAAATAATGACAAGTAGATTGTTATTTAGGATATTTCGAATAGAGCCTTATGATGATAATTTATAGAAGCACCAAACATAAAGCCGAATCTGAAATAAACTAATCACGAAATAAATGAAATGATTATGTGGAAATTCAAATTATACCTTGATGGAACGAGAATTAGGTTAATAGGAGAAATCAACCCTAAACACATAGTAATTGCCAAAAAGAAAGGAGAAGTAAATGGCATGCTATATTACATACCCCGTGATGAATTCGATCAAATTAATAAAAATGGGATTAGTTACAGAGCATACATGTTAGGAGGATATGATAGAGAAATATTTGTCAGTAGGGACAACCCTTCTGTAATGCTTCATAAAGGTACAATAGATGCTTATATTAATACTGATTTTATTATTGATTAATCTAAAGCCTTGCAGCAGGTTTTTTCTAATGGAAAACCATTAATAAACCCCATTCATAAAAAATAAATGGTTGTAAGATTTTTTATCACAAACAACACTCCTATATTCCTGTCGGATAATCTGGACTGCGCAAATGCTTTAGTTCCCTTTTTAACCTATACTGACTTGTTTCGTATTGAACATTACAGTTAAAGCATTGAAAAACTTCATTTTCTGTTTCGGTCATCACTTTACCACAAGAGTAACAGTAATACTCTGCCCGCTCCAAGAACCACAGGTAGCAACTAAAGAGTTTATAAATCAAAGTCTAACTAAGCATATTAAGGCTGGAGACAAATATATTAAATTTGGGTTTGCGTCCGATATGTAGCAAAGAGGCTTACCCTACCTAATGAATTTCAAAGTAATAAAGGAGATGGCAGATGGTATGAGCGTATGTCAAAATCCATTTTGGCCATACCAGATAGAAATAGTAATAAACAAGGAACAATACCAAATCTTGCTAAAAAGAGGTTATTTGCCGGATTACGAACTATATAAGTATATAATGGTGTTTTTTATTGGGAAAACGTAGATTAAAACTATTAAATCAAAGTTGTAGGTATAAACTAAAGTATATAAGCAAAAAAGCCTTACAACTTAATAGCTGTAAGGCTTTTTTTTTCAATGGTGGAGAATAGGAGAGTCGAACTCCTGACCTCTTGACTGCCAGTCAAGCGCTCTAGCCAACTGAGCTAATCCCCCGTTTTGACTATTGCGGTGCAAAAGTAATAAACTATTTTATTGTACCAAACTTATATTCCAAATTTTTAAAATGTTCGAGTACAAGGGGTAGAGTGTACGAAAGGTTTTTATGGGCTTTTACCGAATCATGAAAAACGATAATAGAGCCATCTTTATATTTTGACAATACATTGATAAGGCACTTTTCGCCTGTGATTTTTTGGTTGTAATCTGCAGAAAGTACATCCCAGAAAATAATACTAAAGTGCTTTTTAAGATAATTAAGTTGAAATGGAGTTATTTTCCCGTAAGGAGGCCTGAATAAATCCGAATTAATGTATTTACGCGCCAGCTTAATGTCGTCGATGTATTTTCTGAATCCCAGTTTCCAACCGCTTACATGACTGTACGTGTGATTTCCTACAGCATGCCCCTTTTTGATTATCTGCTGATACAAACCCGGGTTTTTTTCAACGTTTTTCCCAATTAAAAAAAAGGTCGCTTTTGCGTTGTATTCATCAAGTAAATCCAGCAACCACGGTGTTGTTTCTGGCACTGGGCCATCGTCGAATGTTAGAAATATTTCTTTGGTTTTTTCGGGGTAGCTCCACGTAGTAGTGGGCAAAAGCCTTTCCGCCAAATCTGTTGTGCTCAGGTTAATCATTAATTAGTTGGGTTTGTGACAAAAATATTGAAAATATGTCATACATTATATATAAGGTTGTCACATTTTTTATTCCAAAAACTTGAGGGTAGCGTTTTTGTACACTTTTCGTGATAATTCGGACTTGATTGTCAGGTAATAAAACTATTGAAATACAGCAAGTTGCGTTGTCTAGTCATGCATAAGCAAAGCTTCGCAGTATTTTTTTATTAAAAAAGCATTAAAATATTTTGCAGATTAAAAAATGTAGTATACTTTTGCAACCACATTACACAATTGACCCATGGTGTAATTGGCAACACAGCTGGTTTTGGTCCAGTCGTTCGAGGTTCGAGTCCTCGTGGGTCAACAACTTCTAGTCAAAATGACTAGTTAAGAAACTAACCGAGATTGTAGAAAGATGAATTGAATTCATTTTAAACAATACTCGGTTTTCTTTTTTCCATAGTCTTTATCATAGTGTTTTCCAAGGTTTAAAAACGACAACTATGGAAAACTATTCTGAAAAAAACATGTGCGGGAGGATTAATAACAAAAAGATAGTAACAGAACTATTTACCCTGGCAGAGCCATTATTCAGATAATAGAATTGGACCCCTGGATATTAAACTACATTCCAACCGAGGCTGATTAACCATTAAAATATGTTGAAACAATCTTTGCGCCCGCTTGGTACTAAATGTATCGTGAAACAAATACGTAGAATAATCAGGAACGTGTCAGGCATATTTGAACACTATAAGGTTGGCTTATACGTTAAAGTGCGATCAATGCAAATGGTAATATTGTATTATTATAACCGTTTGTGTTGAATTATTTGTTAATTTTGTAAAACTTATAGGAAACCAATACCTGATTGAAAAGATGGAAAAAGCAAAGGTTTTATTCGTTGCACAGGAGATTACTCCTTATTTGCCCGAGTCGCACATGTCTAAAATAGCACGGTATCTCCCACAGGGAATACAGGAAAAGGGGAAGGAGATTAGAACATTTATGCCACGATACGGCAAAATTAACGAGCGTCGTAATCAGTTGCATGAGGTAATTCGCCTTTCGGGGATGAATCTGATTATTGACGACACAGATCACCCGCTAATTATAAAAGTGGCCTCGATTCAAGCGGCTCGTATGCAGGTTTATTTTATTGATAATGAGGAGTTTTTCCAACGTAAATTTGTACTAACAGACAAAGAGGATAAGTATTTTGCCGACAACGATGAACGAGCAATCTTTTTTGCCCGCGGTGTCCTGGAAACAGTTAAGAAACTACGCTGGTCACCCGACATTATTCACTGTCATGGATGGATTACAAGCCTTATAGCTCCATACATCAAGGATCTGTATAAAGATAATCCGTTGTTTAACGACGCCAAAATTGTTTATTCTCTTTACGACGAGGATTTAACTGCACCGCTTGACGGCAATTTCTACAAAAAACTTACTGACGAAGGCTTTAACGGCAAAGAAGTTGAAGGGTTGAAAGATAGTCCAAGCTATGCTAACTTAAGCAAACTGGCCATCGATAAATCTGATGCCGTAGTTATGGGAAGCGATAATCTAAATCCGGAATTACAATCATATATCAAAGACCAAAAGAAAAATGTATTGGAATACTCGGAAGGCGAAGATTATGTGGATGCCTATGATGCATTTTATGAGAGCATTTTAGCTAAATAAACACACAATTATTTTGCATAATCCCAAAAGAATTTCTTGTATTGTAAAATACTTTCCGGTCGGCTGCGTTTAGTTTCGAAATACGATTTACTGCCGATCGGATTCGTTTCGTCCGGATGCAAAGCAACTTTGATCCAAAAACTACGTATCGTTAATTCAGTAAAATGTTACACAGCAAGCGTTGGGAAAACATGCAAAATAAAATATAAAGGAAAAAGTCATCGAGAGTTCCTTATGACCATTGAAAATTAAAAATAAACAGATGAACCGAGCCGTGACAATAAATTTGACACAAGTGACAGTGATTAGAAATTGTCAAAAAACAGAGTGTGTCCCCTGTTTTACTTATCATGGCGAGCTCCATCTGACCATTTAAAATTAAAAATAAACAGATGAAACTATTATTGAGGGGTATACTGTTATTCACAGTTGTATTGATGTTTTCTTGCAAAGATGATGACAGTATCATTGGGGAGAATTTTATAGAAGAAAACCTGGAGATTAAATTTGATACAATTACGAATTTAGAAATATATTCGTCTCCTTATAACCGGGAAGATACGGTTCATAGCGGAGCGGGTATTTCGCTTATTGGAGATTACCACGACGACGTATTTGGCGACCACAAAGCTATTAGTGTTTTCAACTTAGCTCCGGAGAGCAACGATGCTGATTTTGGTGAAGGTATTATTGCTGATAGTTTAGTGCTGCGGTTAGACTACAAAACCTTTTTTGGTTACGATATAACCAATCCTTTAACAATTACAGCTTACCGGGTACAAGGCGATCTTGATGATATGCACCAGACTCCTTTAAATTCGATTGACCTTTCCGGTTATTACGATGAAAATTCCCCATTGGGATCGTCAACCTTCCTACCCGATACATCCGCTGACACAAAGTACCTTAAAATTCATTTAGGACAAGCATTAGCCGATGAGTTTGTGACCAATCGCGATAGCATAGCAACCGATACTGCGTTTATTTCATTTTTTAATGGCATTGTGCTTAAAGCCGAACGCACAGGTGGAACAGGCTCCGTGATCTCCTTCAATTTTGCTGCGGAAGAGACACAATTAACTTTGCACTTTCAAAATGAGACAGATGTAGAGCAGACGTTTAATTACTACGCAGACCGCTCAGATTTGACCAAACGCTATAACTTTTTTGAACATAACTACATAGAGGGGTCGATTCGAAACTCTCTGGTATCATCCAATCCATTAGAGTTTAAAACAAACGATTCGTTACTTTTCTTACAAGCTATGCGTGGCATAGATATAAACATAGATGTAAACCTGGCCGGGTCTGAAATAGCTGAAATTGATAACGATTTTGTCATTAATAAAGCCTTTTTGCAGTTTTATACAACCGGAGTAGAAATCGATGGAAGTGAAGCAAAGTACACTCCTCCTAATGGTTTGAAGATTATGGAAATGCAAGATGGTGAACTGCTTCCCGTAGTAGACTATTATAATCCGAGCTCCAATTTATCAAATCCTTCGTATTATGATGGCGACAATGATCGATATGAGATTAGTTTAAGTCGGTTAACATTTCAAAAGTTAGTGGACGGAGAAATGGACTACTCACTGCTTGTTCAGGCAACTCAATCCAGCGTAAGTGCAAACCGTGCTATAATTCATGGAACTGGCTCGAGCAACGATGCTGTTAGACCACGTTTGGTGGTCATGTATTCAACAAATACCAAAAAATAACATTATGTGTGGAATAGTTGGTTATATTGGAAATCAAGATGCTTATCCCATTCTAATCAAAGGCCTTAAAAGATTAGAATACCGTGGGTACGATTCTGCAGGCGTAGCATTGCTGAAGGATGGTGTAAATGTATACAAGAAAAGGGGCAAAGTTGCCGATTTAGAGCGACACATTGCCAATAAAGACGTTGGTGGAACCATAGGAATTGGGCATACACGGTGGGCAACCCATGGTGAACCAAACGATACAAATGCACATCCACACCGTTCAATGGACGGTAAGTTTGTGTTAATACACAACGGAATTATTGAAAATTACGGCAGGCTTAAAAAAACCCTTGAGGAGAACGGGTATACATTTACTTCGGAAACCGACACTGAAGTGTTGGCAAACCTAATTTCGTACATGTACGACCACGGAGCTACAAGTTTTGAAAATGCCGTACAACTGGCGCTGAAAAAAGTTATTGGTGCCTATGGATTGGTGGTTCTCAGCACAGAGGAACCCGATGTTTTAATTGCTGCGCGGAAAGGTAGTCCGTTGGTTATTGGTATCGGAAAAGGCGAATACTTTCTTGCATCTGATGCTACACCAATTGTAGAGCATACTAACAGTGTAATTTATTTGAGTGATGACGATATGGCCATCATTAAAAAAGGTCAGTTAACACTAAAAACCATTTTCGATAAAACACAGGAGCCTGTTGTACAGGAGCTCGACCTCGATGTGGGAGAAATTGACAAAAATGGGTTCGACCATTTTATGCTAAAAGAAATTTTTGAGCAGCCACGCTCTATATTGGATACATTCAGAGGTCGTGTAGCCAAAGATAATAAAGAAATTGTGCTTGGTGGACTTTACAAAGTAATTGATGATTTGGTGCAAGCACGTCGAATTTTGATAGTTGGTTGTGGCACATCGTGGCATGCCGGATTAGTTGGTGAATATTTGATCGAAGATATAGCTCGCATTCCGGTTGAGGTAGAGTACGGATCTGAATTCCGCTACCGCAACCCAGTAATTGGGAAAGAGGATTTTGTTATTGCCATTAGTCAAAGTGGAGAAACGGCTGACACTTTAGCCGCCATTCGCATGGCCAAAGAGGCAGGGGCTACTGTTTTGGGTATTTGCAATGTAGTAGGATCGAGTATTCCGCGCGAAACACATGCAGGAGTCTACACACACGCAGGACCAGAAATTGGAGTTGCATCGACCAAAGCATTTACGGCTCAGGTAACCGTTCTGGCTATGATGGCCATGGTTCTGGGCAACAAAAAGGGACACCTTTCCACCGAGCGATACAATGAACTGATAAACGACCTGACTGTAATTCCTTCTAAAATTGAAAAGATATTACAGCAAAACGATAAAATTAAAGAGATTGCCAAAGTTTATAAAGATGCCAATAACGCTATTTATCTTGGTCGCGGATATCTATTCCCTGTTGCGCTGGAAGGTGCTTTAAAACTGAAAGAAATTTCATACATCCATGCTGAAGGATACCCGGCAGCCGAAATGAAACACGGCCCCATTGCACTTATTGATGAAAATATGCCGGTGATTGTTATTGCTACAAAAGATAAGAGTTATGACAAAATTGTGAGTAACATACAAGAAGTGAAGGCCAGAAGTGGCAAGGTTATAGCCGTAGTTACCGAAGGAGACGAGGTTATTCGCAATATGGCAGACCATGTAATGGAAGTGCCCGATAGTTGTGAAATGTTTTCTGTGTTGACCACAGTAATTCCGCTTCAACTTCTTTCGTACCACATTGCCTTAATGCGCAATTGTAACGTTGACCAGCCACGAAACCTGGCAAAATCGGTTACGGTAGAATAAGGCAACTTCGGAAAGCTGCCCTTGATACATCTACTAAGCGAGGCACTTAAAGCTTTTTTATATACGAAATAAATTCATCGGAGCCCCATTTGGTGGCTCCGGTTTCTTTTAAAAGCAATTTACCCGATCGGTCGATAAGAAATGATGCAGGAATTTTATTGCTATAAAGCTTTTCCGGCGCTCTGCTAGTTTGGCGATATATGGGCAAATTATATCCTTTTCCGTTAATATAAGCCCGTGTTTCATCTAAATCCTCATTAACCAGCACAATCAAATGGATATCATCGCCGGTTTTGTTATACAATTCCTGTAATGCCGGAAGTTCAGCAACACAGTGATGACACCAGGTTGCCCAATAGGTAAGCAAAACCGGCTTGTCGAGCATGTTATCCAAATGAAAAGTTTGCCCCGAGCTACCGGTGTAGGTCAAATTTAAATCGTTATGCGAAAGCTGCACCGGATCAAATTCATCAACAGATGGAGCAGTCATTACAACCCGTACAATTAACGCACCTACTTCGCGCCGCCACGAGGGCACTAACATTACCACAACCAATGCCACTAAAACCACATCGGATATTATAGACGATTTCTTTTTCTTTTTATACTTGCTAAACCAATTTGATAATCCCATATTTTTTCCTTTACATTAATCGGTGTGTTACTCCACTTCTACCCAGTCGTTATTTTCTTTAATTAATCCGATAAGCTTACGAACAGCCTCGTTCATTGGAATGTTTTTCATTACCGCTGTTTTCTTCTTGTAAAGTGTTACTTTTCCCGGCGCTGCGCCCACGTAACCATAATCAGCATCGGCCATTTCTCCCGGGCCATTTACTATACAACCCATCACAGCAATTTTGAGATGATGCAAATGTCCGGTATATTTTTTTACTTCGGCAAGCACCTTTTCAATATCGAAAAGTGTGCGGCCGCAAGAGGGACATGCAATAAATTCGGTGGCCGTACTTCGTGCTCTTGCGGCCTGTAAAATTTCAAAACTTAGCTGATGAGCAATTGACACATCGCTTAAAAATGGGTTGGTGAGCCAAATTCCATCACCAAATCCATCGATAAATAATGGAGCCACATCAGCAGCAGCTTTCACAGCCATGCGTGCAGCTTCATCTTCAACATAATTTCGTTTTACAATAACCGGATGATTGAGATTGTGCGCCTTCATATGCAGAAAAAATGCACGCTGATCGGCAGCGCCATTTGCATGAGTTGTTTCAAGAATAATAACCGTGTGATTGTCGTTTTGTAAAATCCCGATTATTTCATCGTTGAGTTCTGCCGTGCGCAGGTAGACCCATTTTTCTTTTCTCCGAAGCAATTTATGAAGCTGTACATATTGCGCCCGTGTGAGAACCGGGAATGCTTTTTTGGTGGGTTTTTCGGCGTTGTCGGCCTCAAACAGCAAGGAGAGACCATCGGGCAAGGGACAATCGATAGAAACCTCCTTAACAAACAAATATTCACAGGCGCGTTTTCCGGCCACCCATCGATTGTTAACCATTTTAAAGCCCAGACGATTCAATAAGTTTTCATTTATAGTAGTGCCGCTTCGGAAATCGATAACCACGGCAGGGCTTTCTGTATTGACAGATAGTAAATTGGTGGCCATTCGTTTGCTGTAGCTTACAGGATTATACTGCAAATTACCCGGCAACTGAACCGGAACATCCGGCCGCAGCCGATAGTGTTCCACCAGTTGTTTGGCTACAGGAAGCTCCCTGGCCGGGCTTTCTGTAAGCGATACACGAATGGTATCGCCAAGGCCATCGTTCAGCAGCGCACCAATACCTGCTGCCGATTTTACGCGTCCCGATAAACCATCGCCGGCTTCGGTTACACCTAAATGAAGCGGATAACGCATCTGTTCTTTTGCCATGGCCATTTTTAGGCTCCGGTAAGCTTGTGTCATGATGCGTACATTTGATGATTTCATGGAAACAACTACGTTTTGAAAATCACGATTGTAACAAATACGCAGAAATTCCATTGTTGAACGAACCATTCCTTCCACGGTATTGCCGTAGCGCGACATGATACGATCGGACAATGAACCATGGTTGGTTCCAATTCGCAGAGCCGTATTGTGCTTTTCGCAAATATCAATAAGCTCATTAAGCTCTTTTTTCACAATTTCTAATTCGGTCTGCCACTCCTCATCCGTATACTCAAAAGTTTGAAATCGTGCCCGAGGGTCGACGAAGTTTCCCGGGTTTATGCGCACTTTTTCAACGTATGCTGCAACGTCTTTTGCCAACTCAGCGTTAAAATGCACGTCGGCGACAATTGGTGTTGTATAACCTTGCTTTCGTAATGTCGCCTGAATAGTTTTTATAGCTGCTGCATCGGCTTTATGCCTGATGGTGTATCGCACTAATTCGCCGCCTGCTTCAATTATTTCTATGGCCTGATTGACCGATTCTTTAACGTTTGTTGTGGATGTATTGCACATCGATTGTTGGCGAATGGGAGCATCGCCCCCAATTGTAATTTCGCCAACGGTAACCGTTACAGTAGCATCTCGTTTGTAGCGGTCGATAGCGTATGGTAATTCTGACATAGTTATAGTATTTTTACAAAAGTAGTCATCAAAAGCGATTTTTATCCTCAAAAACACAAAAAACACCTTGAAAGCATCACCCTTGCGGTATTGAAAGATTGTATCAATGGTCTTAATCGTACGTGATTATTGAATGCCGAAAATTCAAAAGCATAATTGTTGTGTTTAATGCCAGAAAATCTAATAAAAAAAACACCAATACACTGTATATAAAACTCCTATATGGTAACTAGCCATTAAAATTTTTGCAATTTTTTTCTTATTGTATAAAGAAACCTTAGTAATAATTTGAGAATAGCTGCATAATTTGATACTTTTATCGAATATTTTCTTAATATGAATGCGAAGGAATATATAAAACACCTTTTATCCATTGAAAACTACTCGTTCTCTGTTAAAGAGATTGCAGAAGCAACAGACGGAACCAGTAATTCTTTAAAGTTCGAACTACACAGATTATCGGAGAAGGGAGAAATTATTAATCTCCGTAAAGGATTTTATTTAATCATTACGCCCAGGTATTCTTCGGCAAAAAAACTTCCGATACAACTTTATTGCGAAAAACTATTCCAGTACCTCAATAGGATCTATTACGTTGGTTTATTTTCTGCTGCAAAATTTCATGGCGCGAGTCACCAACAAGTTCAAAAAGACTTTTTAATAACAAAACAACCCAAATTCAACGATATTTCAAAAAATAATATAAACATACGTTTCTTCACCACACGAAACTGGTCAGAGAAAAATATTCAGCTAAAAAAATCAGATGCCGGATTTTATAAAGTTTCAAGTCCGGCTCTAACGATAGTTGACTTAATACACTTTCAAACAAAGCTTGGAGGAATAAACAGAATATTTGCAACTATTGAAGAGTTGGCTGAGGAATTAACAAGTAAAGATGTGGAAGAACTGTTAAAATGGTATTCTAATAAAAGTACCCTGCAACGGTTTGGCTTTTTACTGGAGGAGCTTAATATAAATAAGGACTTGCAGGAATTAATTTATACTAAATTAAAATCAGATAAGTTCTTTCCTGTTTTACTTTCTCCGAAATTGAATGAAAAAGCAGGTGCGGTTAATAACAAGTGGAAAGTTAACGTTAATGTGAAATTAGAAAGCGATTTATGATACCCAGACCTTACATAGCAAAGTGGCAGAAATATGCGCCATGGAAAGAATTTTCACAAGTAGAGCAAGATCTAATTATTTCAAGAACATTAATTGAAATTTTCTCTGACGACTTTTTGAGCGAGAATCTTGCATTTAGAGGGGGAACTGCTCTACATAAACTCTACCTTAGCCCTGCTCCACGTTATTCAGAAGATATTGATTTAGTCCAGATAAATAAAGGCCCGATTAAACCCATAATGGAGAGGCTACATGAAGTTATCAACTTTTTTGATGAAGAACGACGAACTCAAGTCAAAGGACATGGAGCAAAGGCATTATATCGTTTCACTTCAGAGTATGAAGAAATACGGATGCGTCTAAAGCTGGAAATAAATTGCAAGGAGCACTTTAATGTTTTGGATTGGGTTAATTTCCCTTTTGAGGTTGATAGTGAATGGTTCTCCGGGAATGTAAATATTAAAACATACGATATAAACGAACTATTAGGTACAAAACTCAGAGCGTTGTATCAGCGAAGCAAAGGTCGTGACTTATTTGATCTGAATTACGCCCGCTTGCATTTGAAACTTGACACAGCTCAAATAATTCAGTGCTTTAAAGAATATACCTCATTTGCAACTGGAAAAAGACCACCAAGTAAAAAGGAGTTTTTAATTAATATTGAAGAAAAGGAAAATAGTACGGAGTTTGTAGGTGATATGGAGGCTTTGTTAAGGCCTGAGATTGAATACAACCAAAGCACAGCTTTTGATTGGTTGAAAAAAGAGTTGATTGAGAAAATATAAAAAACAAATATGTCCTAATTATTAATTCATAATACCCATAAATAATAAGTAGAAATTTATATTAACTGAAACAAAATCATTATGTCGGAATATTACCAAATTGCTGTTGACGGATTTTCATCGTGCGGCAAAAGTACTCTTGCGAGACAAATAGGAGAAGTTTTACACATCACATATATCGATTCTGGCGCTATGTACCGTGCCGCTGCACTGCTGGCATTGCGGAACAATTGCATTATCAACGAAAAATTACAGCCGGAGTGTTTTCGTCCAGTTTTACAAAAGGCTGATATTCAGTTCCATAAATCGACCAATCATTTGTTATTAAATGGCGATGATGTGGAGGAAGAAATCAGGCAACACGAAGTGGCTGATAATGTTAGCGAAGTGGCCAGTCATGGTTTTGTACGTACTCTTTTAATGCAACTGCAGCGAAATTATAGTCATACATCTTCCATAGTGATGGATGGTCGGGATATTGGCACACATGTATTTCCCAAGGCTCAGGTAAAATTGTTTATTGTGGCCGATCCTCAGGTGCGTGCAGAGCGGCGCTTTCGCGAATTGCAGGAAAAAAACAGCTCCTCTACGTTCGAACAGGTACTCGATAATATACAAAAACGTGATAAATTAGATCAATCCAGAGAGGTAGCTCCATTGCGCAAAGCCGACGATGCTATAGAAATTGATAATAGCCACCTTACCCGGAAAGAACAACTGGAAAAGGCCATCCGCATCATTAATGAAAAACTTGAAGATAAGCAATGATTGATGTAGAAATTGACATCCACAGTGGATTTTGTTTTGGCGTAGTGCGTGCTATTGACCTGGCAGAAGAGCATCTTCGGCAAGGACACGATATTAGTTCGCTCGGGCAAATGGTGCATAATGCCGAAGAGGTTAAGCGATTGGAAGAAATGGGCATGCGCACCATTGAAAACAATGCTATAAAGACAGACTCGAATAAATATACACTCATTCGGGCACATGGCGAGCCTCCAACGACCTACGAGAACCTGCGAAATTGGAATAAAACCATTGTTGATGCAACCTGCCCAATTGTACTAAAGTTACAGGAACGCATTAAGAAGTGTTTCGGGGAGCAGCCCGAAACGCAAATTGTTATTTACGGAAAACCAAGCCATGCTGAAGTTATTGGACTTGTTGGGCAAACCAAAAATACCGCTATTGTGGTATCGTCGGAAGCAGATGTTTCAAGTATTGATAAAACTAAACCCGTTTGTCTGTTTTCGCAAACTACAATGCCCTTAGATGGCTTTGCCCGAATTGGTGAGGCTATAAAAGCCAATTCCAGCAGTACGGTTGAAGTATTCGATACCATTTGCCGGAAGGTTTCAAACCGTGTTCCGGCCATTCGGGAATTTGCATCGTCGAAAGATGTATGTGTATTTGTAAGCGGCAAAAACAGTTCAAACGGTAAAATGCTCTACACTGTTGCCAAAAACGCCAATCGAGCTACATACCGGGTATCGCATCCCGGTGAAATCAGCAAAGATTGGTTTGCCGATGGCATGAGCGTAGGTGTATGCGGAGCAACTTCAACGCCCCAGTGGCAAATGGAAAAGGTGAAAACGTATATCGAAAGACTTTTTTAAAACAATCCGTGCAAATCGGCATTCACCTGGTCGACTACATGGCTCATATGTTCCGGATTGTTGGCAAAATCGTATTTATCTACATCAACAATAAGTAAATTTCCGTGCGTGTAGCCGCTTATCCATGCTTCGTAACGTTCGTTTAGCCGCTTTAGGTAATCGATACGAATGGACTTTTCATATTCACGTCCGCGTTTCTCAATTTGATTTACCAATGTACCTACGGATGCTCTGAGGTAGATCAATAAATCGGGTGAGGAAACAAGCGAGTTCATCAGTGTAAATAATCTAAAATAGTTGTCGAAATCGCGTTTCGACATTAGTCCCATACCATGCAGGTTAGGTGCAAAAATGTAGGCGTCTTCATAAATAGTTCGATCTTGAATAACATTTAACCCCGATTTTTGAATTTCCAGAATTTGGCTAAAGCGACTATTTAAAAAGAAGATTTGCAAATTGAAAGACCACCGTTGCATATCGTTGTAGAAATCGTTTAAGTATGGGTTGTCGTCTACATCTTCGAAGTGCGTTTCCCACCCAAAAGGTTTAGCCAGCATTTTGGTCAACGTAGTTTTTCCCGATCCGATGTTTCCTGCTACAGCTATATGCATAATTATTTGTTTAATTTTTTAATGGAATTTCCGCTTATCAAATATAGTTGATTTTTGCTTTCGATAAGCATATTATCCGATTGGGTCTGGGGTATTATCGTATCTGTTTCCAAAGAAGCATGCAGAAAACGAAGGTGTTGGCTTCCATCGGAAAAAAGAATATCGCGATGAGAAAAAAATGGGTGTTTTAGCTCCTTAAAGCTGTGCTTACTCATAAATGTACCGAACTGATCGAAAAGTAAAATCTCATTATCATCGGTAATTAGTTTTAATACTCCTCCGCGAAATACCATTTGCCGAATGACGTTTGATGAGGTGTATCTTCCAAAGACTGCGCCCTGCTCCAGGGTATTCATTTTATTATCGAACAACAGTAATTGCTTTTGCTGCATATCGGCAACCCAAATCTGATCGCGACTGTTAAGGCAAGCAGCGCCAACAGAATAAAGTTCTGCAGAATTGAGATCGAAGGCTTCGCCAAGTGGAGCCAAATTTTTATCGAGTAACACCAATGTATTGGATTGATTGTGAAAAACGAGCAGCTTTAGTCCTGTAAAACAGTCGATTTGCTTAATTTCTCCCAGAAAATTATTTTCATAATTGGCTAATGGCTTCCCGTTAATATCGGCCTTAATTAGTGTATGGTTGTCGCACATGTACATATTTCCTAATATATCGACATCAAACATATCCCAATTACCTTTGGGCAATTGTTGGGCAATAGTTCCTGTAGAAAAAAACACGCTAAAACCGATTAGTAACAGTGCGGCAAATTTGCAAATAAAACCAGAGGGCGCCGAAGCCATGGCGGAAGCCAACGAGCTGGTAGTGCCCTGCATTTTTGCAATAGTACCCTTTGGTGCTATTTGTTGAATAGTTCGCCTCATGCGTTCATCATTTCAAGGAGATCATCGATGTATTTGCGGTCATTAGCTAACTGAGGCACTTTATTTTGCCCGCCCAACTTGCCGCGTTTCTTCATCCATTTATAAAATAGCCCATTAGGTGCTTTATGTACTTCAGGAATAGTTAGCACACTATCTTTGTAGCGTTTTGCTTCGTAGTCGCTATTAACTGTTTGTAGCGCATTATCTAACGATTTGGTAAAATGCTCCATGCTATCGGGGTCTTCTTCGAACTCGATAATCCATTCGTGTGCTCCCGATTTTTTGTTCTGCATGTAAATGGGGGCGGCGGTGAACTGCGACACCTTGGCGTGTGTGTTTTTACAAGCTACATCTATGGCTTTCAGTGCATTGTCGACAATTATTTCTTCGCCAAACGCATTGATAAAATGTTTTGTTCGACCTGATATTTTTATTTTGTGTGGGAAAGTAGAAGTAAACGTAACCGTATCGCCAATAATGTACCGCCAAAGGCCGCCATTGGTACTGATAATGATTGCATAGTTTTTTCCTATCTCCACATCGGCAATGGTAAGCACTTTCGGATTTTCCTTGTCGAACTCATCCATGGGAATAAATTCGTAAAACACTCCTAAATCGAGCATTAACAGCATGTCGTCGTGGTTGGGATCGTCCTGAACAGCAAAAAAACCTTCCGAGGCATTATATGTTTCCATATATCGCATGCTGGCAGAAGGAATTATTTCTTTGTACATTTCCCGGTAAGGCGAAAATGCTACTCCGCCATGAATAAACAATTCCAGATTTGGCCAAACTTCGAGAATATTCGATTTACTGGTACGATCCAATACAGCTTTAAGTAAAACCATCATCCAGGAAGGCACACCGGCCATGCTGGTAACGTCCTCATTAACAGTTTGATCAATCATTCGGGATATTTTCTGCTCAAACTCATCTATGAGAATAGTTTCCTTATTGGGCGTACGTATAAAGTTTGTCCAAAACGGCATATTTTGAATCAGAATGGCCGATAAGTCGCCATAATACGATTCTTTACTTTCGTCGATTTGGTGACTGCCTCCCATGGTGAGGGTCTTTCCCTTGAGGTAATTATTCTCCGGAAAGTTGTCGTTGTATATCGCCATCACATCTTTACCTCCGCGGTAATGACAATTCTCCAGCGACTCTTCGGTAACCGGAATATATTTACTCTTGTCGGCCGTGGTACCCGACGATTTGGCGAACCATTTTATTTCGCCCGGCCACAGCAACTCTGTTTCGCCACTTCTCATGCGATCGATCCAGGGCTTTACATCGTCGTACGATTGTAAAGGCACACGCTCTTGAAACTGCTGGTAGGTTCTAATTTCGCGATACTTATATTTTCGCCCCCACTCTGTAGGAGCGGCCTGATTTACAATTTGCAAAAACGTTTCTAACTGAACATCGGCCGGATACCGGCGCATGAGATTAATTTGCGACATGCGTTTTACATTCAGCCAGGCAACAATAGAATTGAGTATGGGCATAGTGATGTTTTTTTAAATGCTAAAGACAAAAATACGATATTCTTACAAATACAGCATAAATAAATAGGTTGAGCTGACACTAAATTTAATAGATATTTAACCTTTTAGTTCTGCTTGAATTCTGTAAGTATTTTGAACTTGAAAAATTGAATGTTTGCGGAATTTAGCATTTTTTATTTACATTAGTAGCCAAAACCAAGGCTAACGAACATAAAAGATTGAGTTTTCTCAAAAAATTAAATTAGCATTTTCAGTATGAATTATTTTGACTTAATATTGGCCGTGCCCCTTCTTTGGGGACTCTATAAAGGTTTTAGCAAAGGGCTTGTAAAATCGTTGGCAACACTTGTGGCATTGGTGGTGGGAATTATTGGCGCCATGAAATTCAGCCACATTACCAGCGTTTTTTTGGTCAGCAACTTTACCATAGGGGCAACCTACCTTCCGCTTATCTCCTTTGCCGTTACATTTTTAGGAATTGTAGTAGTCGTACATTTGCTCGCCCGATTTCTTGATAAGGTAATGTCGGCGGTAGCTTTGGGAGGAATAAATAAAGTTGCAGGGGCTATTTTTGGACTAACTAAATTTGCATTTATTTTAAGTATATTGCTTATTATTCTCAACTATATTGATGCGCAAGTTCAATTTATGCCAAAGGATAAAACGGAAGATTCTGTGCTGTACAAACCCATTTCCAACTTTGCGCCAACCATTATTCCCTATATTGATTTGGATAAACTGAAAGAAAAAGTGGAAGAGCACGTGCCCGGACAAGATAGTTTGCCAAAAACGGAATCGTAACGCATCAATAAAATGTAGTTTCTATAAAAGATAAAGGCCGGCATTGTTGAACCAACGTACCGACCTTTGGGGTAACCAACCTTTACTGTTTTCTGCCCAACTTATTCTTAGGGGACAAGTGTACTCGTGTGTTTTCTTATGACTGATACAAATATACGTTGCGGTTTTGAGTGAATATACGTAATAGTGAATAGGTAAAAACACCCAATGCCGTGTAAGTGAAAGGTAGATAGATACTTACCGACAAAAAATATTTCAAATTTTTTTATATTTTTTCACAAACACTGAAAAATATGTGAATTGCCCTGATTTTAACTTTGTTAAGCTCTGTTGTACTTCGGTTCTTCTTTTGCTCCGTGTCCTAAACGGAGAGAAGAAAATCAATTACAACTTATAGGGGAGGGGCAGATAATTGATTTTCAGTAAAATATTGGCACCGTTATGCATAAAAGCGGATATCCGTTAAAATTATTGAAAAAGCAATTGAAGTAGCCGATATCCATAAAAATTAAAGGGATAGGAAAAAATTTCGCGAACTTATATTAATTTTGACATCTATTTAAAAATTGGACACTAAACACAGGGATTATGAATTTTGTTGAGGAGTTAACGTGGCGCGGCATGGTGCATAATATGATGCCGGGCGTAGAAGAGCAATTGGGAAAAGAACTTACATCGGCTTATGTTGGGATAGATCCAACGGCAGATTCGTTGCATATTGGACATTTGGTAGGAGTATTGATGTTGAAGCATTTTCAGCACGCCGGCCACAAACCCATAGCCCTGATTGGTGGCGCCACCGGCATGATTGGTGACCCCAGTGGAAAATCGAAAGAGAGAAACCTGCTCGATGAAGAAACATTGCGACACAATCAGCGATGCATAAAGGAACAGCTTTCGCGATTTCTCGATTTTGAGACTGTGTCTGACAATAAAGCGGAACTGGTAAATAACTACGACTGGATGAAAGAATTTTCATTTCTGGGCTTTATTCGCGATGTGGGCAAACATATTACCGTAAACTATATGATGAGTAAAGATTCTGTAAAAAAGCGACTTGGCAGCGAGTCAACAGAAGGCATGTCGTTTACAGAATTTACTTACCAGCTTGTACAAGGGTACGATTACTTTTGGCTGTACAACAATAAAAACTGCAAAATTCAAATGGGTGGATCAGACCAGTGGGGAAACATTACTACTGGAACAGAACTTATACGTCGCAAATTGGGTGGCGAAGCTTATGCAATTACCTGTCCGCTCATAACGAAAGCTGATGGCGGGAAATTTGGAAAAACCGAAAAAGGCAATATCTGGTTAGATGAAAAACGCACATCACCTTACGAGTTTTACCAATTTTGGCTCAACACCTCAGACGACGACGCTGCAAAATATGTGAAAATATTTACCATGCTTAAGCATGCCGAAATTGAAGAGCTCATTGCAGCACATCAGGAAGCCCCTCATCAACGAAGCTTACAAAAGAAGCTGGCAGAAGAGATGACCATAATGGTACACGGAGCAGATGCCCTGAAAATGGCACAAGCCGCCTCTAACATACTTTTCGGCAAATCGACCTCGGAAGAGCTTTCTGCCATTGATGAACGTACATTCCTTTCGGTTTTCGACGGAGTACCCACGTTTGATATGGAGCGTTCATGGTTAGATGAAGGCATCAATGTACTGGACTTACTTGCCGAGAAAACATCTGCATTTGCCTCTAAAGGTGAACTGCGTCGACTAATAAAAGGTGGAGGAGTTAGCATCAATAAAAATAAGATTGACGATGCCGAATTTACTGTAAATGCGTTGCAGTTATTGAACGATAAATATATTCTCATACAAAAAGGGAAAAAGAACTATTACGTGCTTCAATGCAAATAGACACCGATAACATAATACAACGCCTTGCCGGAGCCCTCAATGGCGAGCTTCCAGGTAAAAACGCTCATAAGATTATGATGCCGCAAGGGCGTAACTTAGAGCCTTTGGCAAAAACAGAGCCACGGTTAAGTGCTGTGTTATTGCTTTTGCACATCGATTCCGATGCACTGTACATTACAATGATAAAGCGTGCTGAATATGATGGTGTACATAGCGGACAAATAGCTTTCCCGGGTGGTAAGAAGGAAGAATACGATGATAATTTGCGTATGACAGCACTTCGCGAAACCTATGAAGAGGTTGGCGTTCGGCAAGAAGACGTAAAAATGATTGGCAAATTGACGCCTTTGTATATTCCAGTGAGTAATATGTGCGTTCATCCATGGGTAGGGTTTCATCGAAATATACCCCTTTTTGTAAAACAAGACAAAGAGGTGCAGCAAATACTCTCGTTGCCGTTAGGCGGTTTGATAGAAAATAATGCAATTGAAACTGACATTTTCGAAGGAATAAATTATCGCATTGAAGCTCCCTGCTATAAAATAAACGGGTACAAAGTATGGGGAGCATCCGCCATGATTCTTAATGAATTTATCGAAATATGGCGGAATTCGATTGAGATCGATAAGGATTAAGTGTTTTTTTTTGTAAATAATTCTTATAATCCTTTTGTAATTATAAAAGAAGAATTATCTTTGCAAACCTAAACAACACGGTGGTTGTAGCTCAGTTGGTTAGAGCACTGGATTGTGGTTCCAGGGGTCGTGGGTTCAATTCCCATCATCCACCCTTAAAAAAGCGGAAAATCTATGGTTTTCCGCTTTTTTTGTGTCAATTTTTTTCAAATCTGTAGGGATGACTGTGGAGGAAATGTGGATCGGTTGAAAAAGTTGTGGACTTTTTTCACCAAACTTTTCTTGTCAAAAAAGGAAACAACCGCCTGTTGCATTGGCTTAAGCGTATCACCTGCGGCGACCGATGGGTGGCGCAAAAAGTCAAGATCAAATTGTCCCTGTTAACATTGAACTGAACCTTAAGATATAATGCCGATATATAAATGACAAGCGGTAAAGAGCGAAACGAATTTACCACTTATTTCATTTACTAATCGGTATTACGTTCCCCCCGCTCTGTACAATAAATTATATGACATATAAAAGCTGAACAAACCTCTTTTATGTCATTTATATTCATTGAACCCCGATTGAGCTTATATCGTTTGCGGCTATAGAGCTTACGATTTGTTTGTAAAAACCTCAAAATTGCTCCGTAGCCAAGACATAGTTTTACAAATTTACTTCTTTACTCGTCAAAACGAAGTTCTGGGGGGTAAAGAAGAGCTTCAAACCGCTCGCAGCTACACGGCCGCGTATGCTCTATTCGCCGCTGTTGCCAGTTGTTTTTTATACTATTTCCAATTTATCGGAATCAAAATTTACGGTCATTTTAACTTTTGCTTTCAAAGCTTCAAAAACCCTAAGAATCGTCGTAAATCGAACATCCTTTGCGTTATTTTCAATCTTAGAAATCTGAGCTTTCTGAACCCCCACTAGTAGTCCTAGTTGTTCTTGGGTCAATTTCCGTTCTTTTCGGGCTTTTTTAATCATATCGCCCAAAATGTCCAGTTTTAATTCAAATTCAAACTGATTACGCTCGTTAGTTCCTTGTTTGCCGATGTATTTATCTGTCAGGTTTTCAAGTGAATATGTTTTCATCGTCGGTTACTTTTTAGTTGTTAAATAATCATCTCTCAGTCGCTCTGCTTTTTCAATTTCTTTTTTTGGTGTTTTTTGCGTCTTCTTTATCAGTCCGTGGGTCGCAATTACCAGAGTTGATTTGTCGTCTCGTTTATCCCAGAATGCAAATAGTCGTATTTGTTTTGTCAAAAACTTTGTCCGAAACTCCCAGATATTTCCTTTTAATTTCTTAAAAAGTTCTGGATTGTTTATTTCCCGTGATTTCCAGATATTGAAAAGAACCTTTTTTCTTGACTTGTCATCCAATTTGTCCATAAAATTTTTGGCAGGTTCAAGAAATTCAACATCAAATTTTTTCATTCACTAGTTTTTACGACAAAGATAATATAAAGTTTCCTTTTAGGGAAATGTAAATAAGAGCGGTGAAATTTTGCTGCAATAACGGACAACATTATTCTATTGATTAATTCGAGTATAACATTCACCCCAAATGCTGCCCCGCCAATTTGATCAGGCCTGCCCTCACGGGCAACTACTAAATATTCGTCAATAAGCTCCATTTTCTGCGTTACCCTTACTCAAACCCGTATCATTTACACCAGTAAACTCAACGGTTTTGAGTTTCGAAAGCCTTGAAAATGGAGCTTTTTCACTGAATACTCCACCTTTATAGACAGGCTAAATAGGGACGAATTACTTTTGATTTGAGGGATTGACATAAGTCTCGTCTTGCTTGCGTGGTTGTTAAAATTAGGGTGTGACATGTTAATATTTCCTACCCATCGGTCAAAAGAGCTATGGCGCAGGAGGTTATTTTGCCAATTTTTCCATGACCATTTATTAAAAAATGATTGGTGTAAGCTGTATATCCCTGATGCCCGCGAGCTCTTGTGGCGTCGTTGCCGGAATCTATAGAATCTGTGTTGGAAAACACCAAATGCTTGTAATTTATCGTCTCAATAACATGTTGGAATTGCGTGAATCATATAACATATTCACTCAATTGTGTAACATATTAAATTACAGTAATATCTACCTTTATCAGGTAATAATACTATACGGAAAAACCCTGAATAGAATCAGAACCACAACGCTATATAAAGGCAGCCTCGCTTTTAAGGTGTTGTCAAATATCATCTAAAAAGCTAATGCTACTAAAATTGCTCAGGCATTAGGCGGTTCCACCTTAAAGAGATTCAGAACAAGAATTGTCAAGTTAAAATGTAAAATAGAACAATAATAAATATGGGGGATACAGATGCGATACATTAAATGTTAAGTCAATCGCGATTAAGAGTTAGCACTAACAGGTGATAAGTAATCAGATAGTGTTCGTCAATAAACTCCATTTTCTTCGTTACTCGTACTAAAACCCGCATTATTTACAAAAGAAAACTCAACGGTTTTGAGTTTCGAAAGCCTTGAAAATGGATTTTATTCACTGAATACTTAGACTTTATGGCCAATATCTAGATAACTTAATATTCAGATGTTTTTAATCGCCATTATCCCGAGATATAAAAAATGGTTGTTCATCAGTGGCTGGAATACCGTTATGAATCACTCAAATCATTGGCTGATTATAATTTAAACTCTGTTAAATATAGCCTTGTTTAAAGCAGAGCGTACCAATAAATACATATCCTAAAACCCATTAACGAAGCAAAAAAAAACAGAAAGGAGTAAGCAAATAAATCATCGATTAGTGACAAAATTCAAAGTTAGAAATGTTTGCATTTACGAATCAGATGTAATGAACAATTAAAATCTTCTAAACCTAAAAACTAAAATTTTCATGGTTATTTTTTCCGCTAAATTCATCGACTATACACTACAAACAATCAGTATTTTTCATAGAAGATGCTGATGTGGATTTGTAAAATGCAAAATCAATTAATGCAGCTACAATTAACAACACTTAACTTTCTACTAATACATAAAAATTATGAAAAATTATCTACAAGGTTTATTAATAGCAGTATTTATGCTTTTAATGCCAGTCGTAAACGTTGCACAAGCTCCCCCATTGGGCACTTCTGCTGATTTTGTCCTATATACTTCGGTTGGGGCAATGCAAAATATAGGAACTTACCAATATTTGACTTTACTTACAGGTGATGTAGGCACAAATAGTGGTTCTAACACCAATTTTGGTAACGTGAATGGTGTTATGCACGAGGGCAACGGAGTAACTAGCCAGTGTAATGCCGATTTAATAATTGCTCGTGACTTCCTGGTTGCAGCAATTCATGATTCAGCAAAAGTTAATCCTGTTTTAGGAAAGGACTCAACTCTTTATGCAGGAACATACTTATTTCCAGAAGAAGCAGTTTCGCTCGACCAAAGTTTAACATTAGATGGACAGGGCAATCCCAATGCGGTCTTTATTTTTAAAATGGCTGCCGTATCTCCGGTATATGCATTTAGCACCAGTGCAAATGCAGAAGTAAAGCTGATAAATGGTGCTCAGGCATGTAATGTATATTGGTATATTAGTGGTGCTGTTAGTATAGCGTCCGGAACATCAATGAAAGGTACCATTATTGCCGGTGGCGCAGTTTCCATGGGTGCAGAGGTTACCCTCGAAGGAAGAGCTCTTACGATAAATGGTCAGGTTACAGTTTCTAATGGCGATTTGGGATTTTCGGGTTATTTACCTGTCGATATTGCAGCTTCACTGCCTACAGGCCCCGCTGCTCCGGTATTTGTTGAATCAAAACCATATGCAGTATTTTCTTCGTTGGGCGATGTTTCCGATGATGGCACATCGCATGTAATAGGTAGCGTGGGTGGCAATTCTGCATTACCTACGGGCTTTAACCCTTTATATGTATCGGGTAATATTGATGGTATGAATCCGGCCACAGCAGGTGCTAAAGCCGATTTATTGCTGGTTTACAATTCATTGAATACGCTTACGGAGGATATTGAATTATTGGCTCCTGCTCAATTTGGACACAATTTGGTTCTAACACCTCATATTTATTTATTGAACTCAGCAGTTTCATTTACTGACACTGTAATTTTAGATGCCACAGGAAATGAAGATGCTGTTTTTATTATTAAAACGTATGGAGCCTTTGAAACAGGTAGTAATTCATGTGTTATATTGAAAAACGGAACACAAGCTAAAAATGTATATTGGATGGTAGATGGTGCAGTAAGCATTGGTGTTAATTCTGTTTTTAAGGGAACTCTAATTGTCAACAATGCTGCTATCGACATGCTTACAGGCTCAAACCTTGATGGTAGAGCTTTTACAACCGATGGTGCCATTTCAACTACAGGTATGACAGCTGTTTTACCAATACCACTGGTTTCAATCAACCCCGAAGATTTATCAGTTTGTGATGGCGATTCTGCAGGCTTTGTAGTAACCGCATTAGGCAAGGGTTCTTATACATTTCAATGGAGAAAAGGAACTGTAAACTTAAACAATGGGGGAAACATATCAGGAGTAACTAACGATACGCTAATAATTAATCCTGTAAGCGCTTCAGATCTTGCTTCAACCTATAATGTTGTGGTGTTTGATGCTCTTGAACCTTCTGATACTTCAGGAACTGCCTCACTATCCTTCAATCCCGTTCCTACCATTACAAGTCAGCCTGTTAGCCAGGCAGTTTGTACTGTCGGAAATTCAGAAAATTTTTCGGTAACCGCAATTGGTGCCGATCTGACTTATCAATGGAGAAAAGGAGTGGTAAACTTAACAAATGAGGGTAATATTTCAGGTGCAACATCTGAAACTCTTACTATTAACCCTATGGCTCTCGCCGATGAAGGAACAGACTATAATGTTATTGTCTCAGATATTTGTGGACGAGATGTTACTTCAGTAAATGCGTCTTTAAGTATAAGTAATGTCATAGTTATTAATTCTGAACCTGCCGATCAAATTGGATGTGTAGGAACACCGCTAAGTTTTTCAGTTGATGCAATAGGAGGAGACCTTACGTATCAATGGAGAAAAGGAATGGTAAATTTGACAAACACAGGTAATATTTCAGGAGCGACATCAGCTACACTGACTGTTTATTCCGTGAATACAGTAGACGTTGCGTCCGATTATAGTGTTATTGTTTCTGGTACATGTGCAACAGACGCTACTTCGGTGAATGTTTCTTTAGCAATTAACCAAAGACCAGCTGCACCAACTGCCAGCGCAACCTTGCAACCTGGTTGTGATGAGCCAACCGGTACAATTACCGTAAGCTCAGATCCAACGGGACTTACCTTTAGTATCGACGGAGTCGATTATACAAATACAACAGGAATATTTACATCAGTCGTATCAGGTGTTTATGAAGTAACCGCCAAAAATGCTGACGGCTGTGTTTCATTAGGAACAAGTGTAACCATCAATGCTCTAGCAGAAGCACCGGACGCACCAACTGCCAGCGCTACCTTGCAACCTAGTTGTGATGAGCCAACCGGTACAATTACCGTAAGCTCCGATGCAACGGGACTTACCTTTAGTATCGATGGGGTCGATTATACAAATACAACAGGGATATTTACATCAGTTGTATCAGATGTTTACGAAGTAACCGCCAAAAATGCTGACGGCTGTGTTTCATCGGGAACAAGCGTGACCATTAATGCTCAGCCGGCAGCACCGGACGCACCAACTGCCAGCGCAACTTTGCAACCTGATTGTGATGTGGCCACCGGTACAATTACCGTAAGCTCAGATGTAACGGGACTTACCTTTAGTATCGATGGAGTCGACTATACAAATACAACAGGGATATTTACATCAGTTGTATCAGATGTTTACGAAGTAACCGCCAAAAATGCTGACGGCTGTGTTTCATCGGGAACAAGCGTGACCATTAAT
>JAQICA010000177.1 GCA_027858775.1 Salinivirgaceae bacterium
TATTTGTAGACCTCAATTAATAAATATTGCTACTTTTGAATTTTGGATATTAAGAGTTGTAAATCTTGTAGAGAATGTCCTGTCCGATGGCGAAACTTCGATAAGCTTACAGACGAGGAGATTAAGCGGGCATCGGAAAACCGGAAAGAAGCTCATTATAAACGTGGGGAAATTATTTTTAAACAAGGATCACCTACAACCAGTGCTGTATTTTTGAAAACGGGACTGGTAAAAATGGCTTTTGAAAGCGAATACGGGAAAGAAGTTATTGTGGCAATTGTAAAGCCAGGGCGTATTATTGCAGGTCCCGGGGCTTTTATTGACGATATCCATCATTTCAGTGTAACTGCTTTAAAAGACACTGCTGCTTGCTTTATGGATCTGAATATTATAAAAGATTTCGTCAGGAATAATGGTGAATTTGCCTTAGGTTTTCTCCAAGATATTAGCATAAAATCGGTTCAGGAGCATCACAAAATTGTAAGTATTACCCAGAAACGAATGAACGGACGGTTGGCCGAGGGATTGCTGCATTTGAGCGAAAATATTTTTGTTTCGCCGGAATTTGATTGTTGCCTTACACGGCAGGAGTTGGGTGAATTGACATATATGACTAAAGAAAGTGTTGTTCGCCTTTTAAAGCAGTTTCACGATGAAGGAATTATCGAGGTCGAGGGAAGTAAATTCAGAATTCTGGACAAAGATCGATTGGAAAAAATTAAACAATCCGGTTAAATGGCGACCTAACTAACGTTTCGGCATTGTCGATCAGATAGTTTGTCTTTGGGGTGCTAGTGTTATCTCATGTATAAAACTGCTGATAGGTTTTGTCAGGCAAAAAGATGTGCGTAGCAGTTTCTATAGTCCTTTTTTAAGGCCTGTAAAAATGAAAACTCAAAAATTACGACGCAGTGATATACTGGGAAAGTTTGTTGAGTTAACCTATGCTATTCGATTTGTTAGCTAGCTTATTGAAAACTGGAATTGTTACAAAATGAATTATTTGTTATGAATATGATTAAGAAAATTTTGTTTAGCCCGGTCACAATGGTAGTTCTATTAGTGGCGGCGTCGTTTTTTATGGGACTCGCAACCTTTATTGAAAACGATTATGGTGCACAACAGGCTAAACTTTTAATTTACAATGCCTGGTGGTTCGAACTATTATGGCTGTTAATGGTCATTAACTTTGGAGGAGCCATTTTCCAACAAAAATTGTACAAACGACGTAAGTGGCCAACGTTGGCCATTCATGTAGGGTTTGTAGTTATTCTTTTGGGTGCGGCTGTTACGCGGTATGTAGGATACGAAGGGCTTATGCACATTAGAGAAGGCGAGGCCTCAAACGTAATTTTACTGAAAGATAAGGCCGTTAAAGTAAAAACGTCCGGTTCAGATCAATTTGCCGGTGTTTTTACCTTCGAGAATCAATCCGATGCTGGCTTTTCTGAATCGGTTGATATAAAAGATGAACCACTTGAAATTACGTTGAAACACAATTACCCGGCAGCTATAAAACAGGCTGAGCCGACTAAGGATGGAGTCCCGATAATTGGGTTTGTTTTGGCTGGGAAGAGTGCTCGGGGGTTTGCATATATTGCCGAAGGAGAAAAGAAAATGATGGGCAATTTTGTGGTGGCTTTCAGAGAAGATTCAACTGCCGATCTGCAATTTATGATAGAAAACGACACATTTTATATGGAAACACGTAAGGTGCTGTCCCAATCTCAGATGGGTAACCAGAACGAACGAAAATTTATGAAAGGAAAACAAGTAATAGAGTCCAAAGTGCTGTATCAAACAAGGAGAGTGAATTTTGTGATTCAGGAAACTTATCAAAGTGCCCGGATTGCGGCTAAGCCTACAAGTGTTAGCGGACATGCAGCAGCCCTTCCTGCGCTTGTATTTGACGTAAATTACAGAAATCAGCAGCAAGATGTAACAGTTTGGCAAAGCCGGGAGTTTGAGTATAACCCCACTGCGGTGCAATTTTCTGATTTGGCGCTTGAAATTGACTATGGATTTGAAACGGTGGAGCTGCCGTTTGAAATTTATCTCAACGATTTTGAAATTGCCCGTTATCCGGGCTCCAACAGTCCATCATCATTTTCGAGCCACGTAACCGTTAAGAAAAATGGCGATGAGCATCCGTACCATATTTACATGAACAATATCCTGAAAATGGATGGTTACCGTTTTTTCCAATCGTCGTACGATCAGGATGAAAAGGGCACTGTTTTATCGGTAAATCGGGATCGCTGGGGAACAGGAATCACCTACGTGGGCTATTTTATTTTAGTTGTTGGACTTATTTTATCGTTAATGAATAAATACAGTTTTTTGCGATCGACCAGAGTTAGTGCTTTAGCGTTAACGTTATTTATCACGCTTGGATTTGTATCTGGAACTGGCACTAATGCCTTTGCCCAGGAACATTCACATGTAGCCGTTGTTGAATCGGTAGATAAACAGCATGCCGAATCATTTGGCGAGCTATTGGTTCAAGACAAGCAGGGGCGCACAAAACCTTTGAATACTCTCGCGTTCGATATTGTACATAAAATTTCGCGAAAGGGAACTGTACAGGGACTTACCCCTGCGCAGTTTTTTTTAGAAATGCATTTAGACCCGCAGGCCATGATGCATATTCCGTTCATCAAAGTAGGGAACGATGCGCTACAGGAAATTTTGGGCATTGAGTCCTCCTATGCATCATATGCCGATATTGTGAAACCCGGAAAAGGCTACGCATTTAGCGGAATGGTTGAAAAGGTCTATGCTAAATCACCGGCCGAGCGCGATAAAACCGATAAGGAACTTATAAAAGTAGACGAGCGCATTAATATATGCTATGGCATATTTTCCGAGAGGTACCTGGCTGTTTTTCCTTCGCAGCAGGAAGGAAACCATCAATGGTTAACGCCTTCCGAAGCCTACAAAAAAGTAACTAATAGTGCCGATTCTGCATTTTTGCACGATGTATTTCCAATCTATATGCAAGAAGTAGAAAAGGCAAAGCAAAGCGGCAATTATGAAGCTGCCAGCGAAATACTTCAGGGTATAGAAACGTATCAGCGAAATAATGCACAATACCAAATCCCTTCGCCATTCGATGTTGCGGTAGAGCAGACTTACTATAAGCTCGACGTTTTTAAAAAGTTGTTTCCCTTTTATGCAACCGTCGGGTTTTTGTTTTTAATTCTTCTTATAGCTGCTGTGATTCAGGGGCGTACCGTTCATAAGAACGTGATCCGAATTTTTGGGAGCTTGGTTTTTTTAGGTTTTATTTTCCATACGCTTGCACTTGCTGCCCGGTGGTACATTTCCGGCCACGCACCCATGAGTAACGGGTACGAATCAATGATTTTTGTTTCTTGGGTAACCATTTTGGCTGGGTTCATTTTCAATAAGTATTCACCGTTTGCATTATCGGCAACAGCTATATTGGGTGGGTTTACACTTATGGTGGCCAATCTGAGTTTCATGGATCCGCAAATAACTAACCTTGTACCTGTTCTAAAATCGTACTGGCTAACCTTACACGTATCAGTAATTACAGGTAGCTACGGTTTTCTGGGACTGGGGGCTATTTTGGGAATCATTAATCAAATTTTGTTCATCGTGAAAAAGGAACAAAACCGCCAACGAATAATTGAAACCATTGAAAAATTGACGGTGATCAATCATAAAGCTCTGACTTTCGGTCTCATACTTCTCACTATAGGAACGTTCCTCGGTGCTGTATGGGCTAATGAATCGTGGGGGCGCTATTGGGGTTGGGATCCCAAAGAAACATGGTCGTTGATCACCATTTTCGTCTACACCATTGTAACGCACGGCCGTTTAGTATCGGGTATGCGTGGCATTTTTATTTTTAATGTAATGGCTGTATACGCATTCTTTTCCGTATTGATGACCTATTTTGGTGTAAACTATTACCTGTCGGGCATGCACAGCTACGGTGGCGGCGATCCGGTGCCGGTTCCCGCTTTTGTTTATTGGAGCGTTGGTGTGTTAGTGCTGCTTACGCTGATAGCAGTTTTGAAGAATAAAAATATCCGCATCACAACTGAAAAATAGTACATATTGAAAAGCATATTAGCTAGAGCCTGTCCATAAAGTCGGGGTGTCCAGTGAATACATTCCATTTTCAAGGCTTTTGAGTAAGAGTAACGCAGAAAATGGAGTTTATTGACTGACACTAGCTAGATTGAATAATGATAAGCCGACGGCATTGAATCAATAAATGTCGTCGGCTTTTATTGTTTGAGTATCTCGACACGCATATCGCATTTTTCAACGTTTTAAGTAAGTATGTTTTCCTGTTGTGCGTATTGCATATTTCAATCCGGTATTTTTTATAACCCCCAAAATATTGATTTGTGTAAGTCCATTCATGATCGTTAATTTTCACAACAAAAACAGGTGCGGTAAGCTTCGAACGAATCGAGTTTCAATCCTTTGGACGTATTTCAATACTTGAATTAATATCTAAAAACTATCCGAATGTAAAGTCCTTTGGTTATATTTGCCTCAAAATGAACCAAAACAGGTTGTTTGAAATACTGCTTTGTTGCATGTCGATTGCTGTATGACAAACCTGTAGCAATATCAGGGTTGACTTGATATCAGATAAAATAAAATGGTTATCCGTTTTTGTATCCAAAGTAAGACTTGATTTTCTTCATTTGCCCCTGCCTAAAGGGAGTGAAGAAAATCAATTGCTTCCGCCAGCTGGCGGAGCAGGGGTAAAACAATTGATTTTCAAATTGTTGTATTGAAATTAGGTGCAAAAACGGATATGCTTATAAAATAATTAATTATACTTTATGTCGTTTGAAACGTTTAATTTGGATCCAAAGTTAATGGAGGCCATATCTTATATGGGGTTTGAGGATGCTTCACCCATTCAAAAATTAGCAATTCCTCACGTGCTCGAGGGTCACGATTTAATTGCCTGTGCACAAACAGGAACAGGAAAAACAGCCGCATTTATTTTGCCGGTTATTAGCCGTGCCATGGAGTTCAAACAAGAAGGTGTACATACCTTAATTTTGGTTCCAACGCGCGAACTGGCTGTTCAAATCGATCAGGAAATACAAGGAATAGGATATTTTACCAATACAGAAACCATTGCCATTTATGGCGGTGGCGACGGTACCGAGTGGGGGAAAGAGAAGAAAGTGCTCACCACAGGCTCCGGAATTGTAGTTGCTACACCGGGGCGGTTATTAGCCCATTTAAAACTGGGTTATGTCGATTTTAGTTCCGTTAAGCACCTCATTCTCGATGAGGCTGACCGTATGTTGGATATTGGTTTTCATGATGATATTATGAAAATTATTTCGCATTTGCCCCAAAAGCGGCAAAGTCTTATGTTCAGTGCTACCATGCCGGATAAGGTACGTAAGTTGGCATCGAAAATTTTGAACAAACCGCATGAGGTTAATACCGCCATTTCTAAACCTGCCGAAGGTGTTTTGCAGGGCACATACCTTGTTCACGATAATCAAAAACTACCAATCCTTGCCCGCCTCATTGGTGATAATCCCGATTATGAAAGTATTCTGATTTTCACATCGACAAAGAAGAACGTCAGTGCAATTGTCAATAATTTAAAGAAAACCGAAAAAAGTGTGGAGGGCATATCCTCCGATTTGGAACAGAAAGAGCGCGAACTGGTCTTGTTACGGTTTAGAAGTCGGCAAACTCGCATTTTAGTGGCAACCGACGTAATGAGTCGCGGAATCGATGTAAAAGAAATTCATTTGGTTGTGAATTACGATGTGCCGGGCGATGCAGAAGATTACGTGCACCGTGTCGGACGTACAGCCAGAGCCAAAACTACCGGTGTTGCACTTACGTTAATTAACTCCGAAGATATGGCCAAGTTTCACCGTATCGAAAAGCTCATAGAAACGGAACTCATTCGTATTCCTTTGCCACCAGAGATGGGTGCCGGACCAGAGTGGAATCCCAAAGCACCTTCAGGCCGTGGTTTTAAAGGACGGTCGCCAAAAGGTGGTGGTCCCCAAGGCGGGAACAGGGGCGCAAATAAAGGTCGAAGTAAAGGAAAACCCAGAAAATAAGACCTCTGAACGGCCGTCTGGAGGTCGGCTCAATCGAATATTTGGCTAATCAGAATCGTATAGAGTGTAATTTTAAAATGCGTTTATGATGTCACCGGAAGAAAAAGAAATCGTCACGCGTTTGGGGTTAAAGCCACATTCCGAAGGAGGTTTTTTTAAAGAAACTTACCGTTCTGATATTTACATTACACCACGTATATTACCCGATCGCTTTGGCGGGCGCCGTTCATTGGCCACCTCCATCGTGTTTTTTTTACCGCACAAGGCGTTTTCCGCTTTTCACAGATTAAAGCAGGATGAGGTGTGGAACTTTCATGGAGGCGACTCCATAGAAATTCACTGCATTTTGTCCGGTGGGGAATATAATGTTCACCTTTTGGGCATCGATAACAATGCGATACCTCAGATTGTCATTCGGCAAGGAGCTTACTTTGCAGCCTTTGCTCCGAGAAAGTATTCGCTGGTAGGATGCATCGCTTCACCGGGGTTCGATTTCTCCGATCTGGAATTGCCCACATCAGCGCATTTAATCGGACTATTTCCCACACATAAGGAAATAATCAAACAATTTACCCGGTCGTAGTTTGTTTTTAGATGCACTATTTATTTGTTAGACATTCACATTTACTAATGTTCTCAGACGCGTTAATCAAACTGCTGCGTATAAATAATTAATATATTAACATTTTTGAATGTTTCGGGCATTTGATACGTCAATCGATGAAATGCTCTGTTGAAAGAAACTGTTCGTAAACGCGCATTTATCAGAATTGTCAGATTCGATATGGAGTCGGCATCTTCTTTTCTGAAGTCCGGCCATTCGCTATGTTCTATTATTTTGTATGATGGAAGTTGAAATTCCCGTTTAATTGAATTCTCCATACGAATGCGTGCTTCGCTAAGTACATGAAAGACTATGGGTGCACTTAACTCGCTGCTCAATCGTTTTAGTATTTTTCCCCAGTGGCGAAATCCAGACTCAATATCGGCATTGGAGGTCACATATACGACCATTTTTTTTGTTAACTGAATCGGTCTGGGCAGGTGCGTAACAATCACCGTGTTTGTTGTATTGCGCAAAACGGCTTCGAGCATATTGCTAAAAAGCTTTTCTATCTCGCGTGTTCGACCGCTCCATCCCATAATAATGTCAGTAATATCGAGCTCTTTCGAAACACGCGCTATGGCAGTGGGGATGTTCACATCTACCCGTGTAATTTTGTGGGCGTGCGCCCCATTGGCTGCTGCTTGCTTTTGCACATAGTCAATAATGGGTTGGTTCGCTAAAATGCGTTTTCGTGCATTTTTTGTATCCTTAACGATAGATAAGGGGTAGATAGGTTCATTCAACGACTTGTCGGTAATGAGTGTCGCCAGTTCGGTTAGTTTTTCAATGTTTTTCGGATTGGCAATGGGAACAAGCACACTTACCGAGTCGGATCGCTCAGCCACCGGTATTTTGTATTTCTCTTCTTTGGCCAGTAAGATTCCTGCTTTTTCTGTAAAAAACGAACTAAACAACGATGTGGCCAAAATAAGCAGAATAATACTATTAAACACATCTTCGCTGATAACTCCGTAATTCTTGCCAACCATAGCCACGGCAAGTGTTGCAGCTGTTCGTGCAGTTGTTAAAGCAAAAATCGTGTTCATTTCATTGTTTGTCTGTTTAAATACCAGTTTTGTTACGAATGCTGCCAGCCATTTGCTGACGAGTCCGAGCACAATTAGCAGAGCGGCGTAGAGTGCCGGCAAGTAGCCGGTAGCCAATATCTGTAAATCTACCATCATACCCACACTAATCAGGAAGAACGGAATGAAAAGTGCATTGCCAACAAAGTCGATGCGGTTCATTAACGTTGATGTAGCCGGAATGAGTCGGTTGAGCGATAGTCCGGCAAAGAATGCCCCGATAATAGGCTCCGCACCGGCCATTTCGGCCAAAAATGAAGAGGCAAAAAGCACCGAGAGTGTAAAAAGAAATTGCAAATTTCCATCTGATGTAATGTTTTTGAAAAACCATCGACAAAGCTTGGGCAGCAGGTAAAACATGGTAAACAGAAACACAGTAAATGTAATTAGGAATGTCCATACCATGTTCGTTCCTTCGGTATTTTGCAAATGCGAAGAAACGAAGGCTAAAATAATGAGCACAATGGTATCGGCAATAACAGTTCCACTAACAGCAACATTAATGGCAGTGGTTTTTGTAATCCCCAGCCTGCCAACAGATGGGAATGCTATTAATGTGTTAGAGGCAAGCATAATGCCAATCATTATGGCTGAGATAGGTTGTAGATTGAGTAAATGGAGACCTCCAAAATATCCAAACAGAAAAGGAAGTAGAAAAGTGAGAATACCAAAGAGAATACTTTTCGAGCGATTTTTGAGAAACGACGTAATTTCTATTTCAAGCCCGGCCAAAAACATAATGTATAAAAGTCCCACGTGACTGAAAAGATTAATGGTATCGTTATTGGCAACCAAATTTGTAGCGTGAGGCCCAATTATGATACCAATAACAATGAGGCCTACAATTGATGGGACAATAGTTTTTCGTAGCAGAACCGGAGTAAGTAGTACAATCAGAAGAACTAGCGTAAATACAATGATGGGCTCAGTAATTGGAATAGAAAAATCATGCATATCTGTGTATATTTCTTGAGATTAAAAATATAGATAATTTTCCGCTTCACAAAACGGTATTTTCCAGCGTCAATCATATTTCCATACCAATGGTTTTATGCCCAAAACAGCTTCGCTAAAACGGCTTACTTATTTCATTACAATCTCTTATCAACAAATGTTCATACCGTGTTTTCTCAAATGGCTGTGCTTGAAGGAGGTTTAATTAATGGCCCATTTTTTTGGTTGTCTTTGCGACTTAAAACAAACTCAGTTTACTGCTATGCCCGTAACCATCCTGAATACAGGCGGGCTTCTTTTTTATTTTTTTGCTATTGCGTGTCGAAAATATGCTGGCCATGCGCCACAGGTTACGCGAAAAATTTAATAATGCACTGTCGGTAAATCCATCAGAAATTATCACCAACTCAGTTGATACCGAGTTTATGAAAAAAATGCTGCAAGAAATTGAAAATAATATGGACAACCCCGGGTTTTCGGTCGATATGCTTTGTCAAGCCGTTGGCGTAAGCCGCACAACCCTACATAAAAAACTGAAAAGCATTGTTAATCAATCGGCAACAGAGTTTAAAAAACAATTTGGCATTACACCCCGCGAAATGATGGATCAAAGGTAGTTACGGAATGAAGGATTTGAATACAGTACTTCACACTATTTAGTGATTTTTTTATATTTTTGTCCCCTCAGTTAGTTATGAATTTTAATCATTAATTATGAATCGATTATTGCTTGCATGCTCATTGTTTTGTTTTGGTGTGCTTTTGTTTAACTCTTGTCTAAGTAGTATTCCCGAAAAGCAGGATCCTACTCCACAAGAACTGGAAGAGAAAAAGGAGAAAGAGAAAAAAACCATGGGAATCGATACGCTTACCAGCGTAATACAGTGGAAGGCACAATTAGTTGGAGGTGAAACACAACAGGGGATTTTGCGGTTGTCCGAAAGTGTTATTGTAGTACAGCAAGGCCGCATAGTGCACGGCCGCTTTACGATTAATATGAATAGTCTGCAAGTAACTAACAAGCAATTTGAGCCGTTAAATAATTCAGAGAGTAAACAAATTTTGGAATTTCTTGCCCAAGAAGAGTATCTCGATTTGGAAAATCATCCTACCGCAAGGTTTGAAGTTATAAAGCATTTCGATTATAATTTGAAAGGCACGTTGGTAATTAATGGGCGCAAAAATGTTGAATATATTGAAGATGTTCGCATAAAGGAGGTTAATGGGGAAATGGAAATTCACGGTACCATGAGTGTGGATCGGCATAGATTTGGTATTGGTGGTAAACGCCCGGTACGGAACAAGTTATTGGCCGACGTTATTGACCTGAAAATTATTATTCGTGATTAAAGAAGATAGCATGTAAAAAATGATAATCTAATGAAAAACATCGCATAATGATTAGTACATCTCCCAAATTGAGTATTGTAATGCCGGTATATAATCGGGAGAGTTATATACAATCGGCTATTGATAGTATATTAAATCAGACATTTACTGATTTTGAATTTATTATTATTAACGATGGCTCTCAAGATAATACCGTTAAGTTAATTGAGACTTATAATGATTCTCGGATAAAACTGTTTCATAACGACCGTAACAGGGGCATAGTTTATTCCCGTAATCAGGGGTTACAAAAGGTCACAGGACACTACGTAGGCATGTTCGATTCCGATGATATTGCTTTACCCGAAAAATTCGAGAAGCAGGTATCATTTCTCGACCAAAACCCGGAATACGCCATGGTAGGAGCGTGGGTAAAATGGATAGACGCAGAGGGGAAGCTTACCGGAAAAAAATGGAAACTCCCGGCATCATCGCCCACCATTCCGGCTATTATGGTTTTCCGGAACTATTTTGTACAATCAACCGTAGTTATTCGGCGACAAGCCATTCCTGAAGGAGGGTATTCCGAAGGGTATGATATTGCGGAAGATTCCAAAATGTGGTTCGATGTATCGCTCAAGCATAAAGTAGCTAACATGCAGGAGTATCTGCTGCATTATCGAATGCACGATGATAATATCTCAAATATGAGCGACAAGTATGTGGACACATCAAAAATGCTCATCACCCATATTCTTTCCAAACTTGGCATTAATGCTACCGAAGAAGAGCTTGAACTACATTTGAACCTGAAGAACAACAACCCAAT
>JAQICA010000207.1 GCA_027858775.1 Salinivirgaceae bacterium
ACTCACGGATGCAATAATCGATAATTCTTCTCATCGCAAGTCCATCCGCATCCGCTCAAACAGCTTTTAATTCAGCGCTTGCTTCAAGCTAGAAGGTACCCGCAAAAGAAACTTATGTCAATCCCTAAACTCATGGTAACTAAGGCACTATTGAGTAATTACCCCATGCGGGCTGGCCTGATCAAATTGGCGGGCTAGCGTAGGGGTGAATGTTCAATCAATATAAATGACATAAAAGAGGCTTGTTCAGCTTTTATATGTCATTTAATTTATTGAACAGAGCGGGTTGAAGCGTAATTTGATCTTGAATTTTTTGTAACTTTTTTTTTCAAGTAAAAAAGTTTGGTGAAAAAATAGTCCACAACTTTTTCAACTGATGGGTAATCTGCCATAATAGCAATAAATTGCTTGGTGCTTCCCGGGCAGCAATCATTGGAGGAACAACTATTGTTCAGGCTAGTGTAAATCGGGCATGCTTCACATCGTTTAGAATTAAAAAGCGAAAGTCTAAGAAAAAAATGTAGCTTTATCATAAAATCTGTTCCTCTGCCCTATTATTGCAAAGGACGAGGAAATATAACCGAAATGGAGGATCAGAATCACCAAAATATCCGAAATTAGACTTGAGTGAGAATCTGACATAAAATAACGGCAAACCCAAAATATACTACAAAGATGAACTTACGACTGCAACTTGATACGAAAAACATTAACTGGAATTTGGTGATTGACATACTTCAGAAAGTTGGCATGGCCTACCATACTGAAGATATTCATAAACGAGCATTTAATAATAGCCATACCGTGGTATTTGTTTTCGACAAACAAAAAATGGTTGGTTTTGGGAGAGCAATTTCAGATGGAGAATATCAAGCTGCAATATATGATATGGCAGTACTTCCGGATTTCCAGGGAAAAGGTATCGGCAAAATGATTCTTCAAACTATTGTTAAAAAGATCCCTAATTGCAATTTTATTTTATATGCCTCACCGGGAAAGGAAAAATTCTACGAAAAAGAAAATTTCAAGCGAATGAAAACAGGAATGGCTTTATTTGTTGATGGTAAAAAAATGCAAGAAAATGGATTTACAGAATAAAGCAAGTGGCCAACAAACCGCTATAAATGGTATAGCCAATAACAGATTCAATAGTCTTCGGGGTTTTCTGCCCGTTTCAAGCATTATAACATGCTATTGTAAAGAAGCTCGCAAAGCCCTGGAAAACAAATGGTCAAGCGTTGCTGCGAATTAAAAAATACCATAAGAGATAAAATGTAATTTGATTGAGTATGAAAAAGATATTATTACTATTAGCCGATGGATTTGAAGTATTTGAAGCAAGCGTATTTATTGATGTAATGGGGTGGAACCTTGTTGAAGGCGACGGCACTACAAAATTGTACACTTGCGGACTAAAAAAAGAGATAAAAAGCTCATTTAATCAGCGGCTTATTGTCGATTATGTAATCGATGAAATTGATATAAACTCATTCGATGCATTGGCTATACCCGGTGGCTTTGAAGAATACGGATTTTATAACGATGCTTATGATGGTAAATATCTTGACATGATTCGGGGTTTTAGGGAAAACAATAAATTTATTGCAACGGTTTGCGTTGGCGCTTTACCATTGGGAAAAAGTGGCGCGTTAAAAAACAAAAAAGGCACAACATACAATAATCCTAAACGACGAGAGGCATTGCGTGCATTTGGTGTTAATGTGCTAAATCAACCGATTGTAATAGATGATAATATGGTTACATCGTGGAATCCTTCAACTGCTGTTGATGTTGCTTTTTTATTATTAGAACACCTAACAACAAAGGAAAATGTTGGTGAAGTGCGGAAATTAATGGGGTTTGAAAATAAATAAGCCATTCCGTTAATAACGGAAACACGGTGCAATTACTACGTTAATGATACTTTTTAATTGTAAAAAGTGCCTGTAGGGTATTTGATAATTATTTTGACTTTATCGATTAACGAGACGTAATCACGCTGAATAAAACATACGTTTTGGTCACACAAAATAACGGGCTTCACTCATTTTTTGCCTTGTTTTCAATAGTATTTCTGGGAGCTTCCCTATTGAGCAAAAGCAACCCTCCTTTTTTTGTTCTTCTCCTCACACATACATGATCGGGTAAAAAACTTATTCAAATAAATTGCATGTATGAGCATTTGCTCCACACTCGCACTTCAATTATAAAAATAAGCACTTCAGATTATGCTTTAAGCAATTGGCAAACGTCACTGTTCAGATTTCAATTTTGTGAACTATTTTTGTACTAAATTTCATTCAAAATATAATTACAAATGGAGGCAAAAAAGAAATCGCGTATGCAATTTGCAATAAATGACATGGCCAAACGTCATTTCGTAAGCAGGCTACCCAACTACAGCTTGGCCTCTATCCTATTTCGAGCAATATTTGTGAGTTTAATAGCTGTGTTTTCACTGGAAATTATCTGGCACACCTTAAATGTGGGCGATACAAAACCCGAAATTTTTGTTTATCTCATTGTTATTATGGGATTTAATGTATTGAGCGAAAGCAATATTATTCTCGACAATATTTTGGAGAAATTGTTACCCATACCGCAAAATATCAGGCTCCGCATTAAGGTTCAACTCGTGCTAACTCTTTTACTTGTTGTGCTCGTACATCAGATTACCATAAGTTTTTTCGATTACCAACGCGATGGCCAACTATCCATTATTTACATCAGCATAGCCACCGGACTTGTATTTGTTACACTGATGTCGAGCAGTTTGCTCATTACCCGCCTCATGGAAAAATGGTACTACATGCAAAAACAAGTAGAAACCATGAAGCAAGAAAAGCTGCAAATGGATTACAATGCACTACAAGACCAGCTAAACCCACATTTTTTGTTTAACAACTTAAGTGTACTGAAGTCGCTTATTATTTATGATAAAGATAAAGCCGTCAACTTTACACAGAACTTCACCGATGTGTATCGTTACGTACTAAAAAGCAAAGATTTAAAAACCATACCATTATCTGAAGAATTAAAATTCATTACTGCATACGTAAAGCTGCACGAAGAACGTTTAGGCAAAGGATTGAAGGTAGAAATTACCATTCCAAAAACATTTTACGAATGTAAAGTAGCGCCGCTGGCTCTCCAATTATTAGTAGAAAATGCCATAAAACACAACATTGTATCAAGAACACTACCACTGCATATTCATATATTTGTGCGCGAAAATGAATTGATTGTTAACAATAACATACAACCCAGAGAGGGTAGCTACTCAACACATACCGGATTGCAAAATTTGGTAAAAAGATACCTTATGCTAGCCAACAAGGAAGTGCGCATAACAAGTAATGAAGAGGAGTTTGAAGTTAGTGTTCCGTTATTAGATCGAAATTTCAGAAAAGAAGAAACAAAAAACCAACTATAGCAGCACCAAAATAGTCGAAATAAATTAATAAATGTTAAAACCATGAATGTACTAATTGTAGAAGATGAGCGTCATAACAGCCGAATGCTGATGGACATGGTGCAAAACATGCGCCCTGCATGGCATTTTTACGAGCCATTGGAGTCTGTTAGCGACGTGGTTGAGTGGCTGGGCAATAATCCGCAGCCCGATCTTATTTTTATGGATATTCAATTAAGCGACGGCATTTGTTTTAACATTTTTGAGAAAACAAATGTGCAAAGCATGGTCATTTTCACCACCGCCTATGATGAGTATGCCATACAATCATTCAAAGTAAACAGCATCGACTATTTACTCAAACCCATTAAAGAAAAAGAGCTGCAAAACGCCATAGAGAAGTTTGAGCAGTGGCACGAAAAAACCAATTCACAAACTCCCGAAAACAACTATGGTGAGTTAGTGGAGCTGATAAAATCTGCCAGCACACCAACCGAATACCGCAAGCGCTTCATGGTAAGTAAAGGCAAATCGCTGATAAAACTCGATACCGAAAACATTGCATATTTTACAAAAGAAGAACAAACGTGCTTTGCCGTTACATTCAATAACGAACAATACCTTATTGATTTTACGCTCGACAAACTCGAACAGACCCTCAATCCGGAAATGTTTTTCAGATGTAACCGCGGTGCAATAATCAATATTGAAGCCATACAGCGCGTTGAGAGTGCTTTTGGAAGCAAATTGCATGTACACACAAATGTACAGGGAAATAAAATACTGAAAGTAAGCCGATTAAAGGCCTCCTCATTCAAAAACTGGGTCGACAAATAAAACAAAATTCCGACAGCTTATTTACAGGCCTTTGCCAATACGCAGAGACCGAATTAGTGAACACATATATCTACAAAATTTTTGTAGCAATAGCGAATAGTTAAAACCGAAAAAGTTAAACCTAAAAACCCTATACCATGTCACAATTAGCAAATATTTTAATCGATGATTTTACAGAGTCGTTACTACCGTTCCAGACGGTGGGGCTGGCAGAAATCAATGATGCCCGACTAATGAATCGGGTAGATCATAAGTTTGTGTTGAATAAAAACCAATTATTTAAGGCCATTCCTGACCTTTACGAAAATTACTTTATTCTCAACATTACCGGAGAGTACAACCAACATTACTCATCCGTGTATTTCGATACATACAATTTGGCCATGTATTACGCACACCACAACCAACGAGCCAACCGCTACAAAATCAGACAGCGAACATACGATACAACAGGCGACTCGTTTCTGGAAATTAAACACAAAGACAACAAAGGTGTAACCAACAAGAAACGCCGCGAAGTGAGCGGAGAACTAACGCATATTCCTTACGGATTTTTCAATTTTGTGATGTCGAACACATGCTACCATCCCATGGCGCTGCAACCGGTTATGAAAAATGAATTTTACCGATTCACATTAGTCAATAAAACCATGACACAGCGTGTAACAATCGATACAGGCTTAACGTTTTTTCAAAACGAAAGCGAAATTTCGCTCCCCGAACTTGTGGTAGCAGAAATAAAGTCGACACGCGGAAATATAGACACTACGCTATTTAACTCGCTGCACAAACAAGGCTTAAGATCAAACGGGATGAGCAAATATGCCATTGGCATGGCAATGCTGAACCCATCGCTCAAGCAAAACCTTTTTAAACGGAAAATTAACTACTTAAAACAATTTGGATATGATGCTTAATGAAATAATGAGCAATATACTCAGCATGCCCTTTTGGGAAGGAAATGATTATGTTGGATTTTTAATCAGGCTCCTATTACACATCTTTGTACTTGTGGTAATTGTACGTTTACTATACTACCGCAAAGCCCAGCGGCGCGATTATCTATTCACATATTTTTTAATCAGCGTAGTAATTTTCTTGCTATCCTACATGCTCGAAAATGTAAAACTCCAGCTGGGTATGGCACTCGGGCTTTTTGCTGTATTTGGAATTATCCGATACCGCACATCGCAAATTCCCATTAAAGAAATGACATACCTATTCATAGTAATAGGCTTAGCAGTAATAAATGCACTGGTCAATAAAAAGAGCAGCATGGCAGAGCTCGTTACAGCCAATGCGGTAATTATTGGGCTCACATGGTCGCTGGAGTGCCTTTGGCGTATTCCCCACGCGAGCAGCAAAATTGTACAGTACGACAATATCGATCTCATAACCCCACAACGCAGGGCCGAGCTTATTGCCGACCTACAAGAACGTTTGGGACTGGATATTTTCCGCGTCGAAGTGGGCAAAGTCGACTTTTTACGCGATTCGGCAAAACTTGTAGTGCATTACAGAACCTTAGATCGGCAAAACACAAACATGGCCGACGATATTGAAAGCTACTCCCTGAACGACGACGATGATTAAGCCCATCATCGTATTAAAATAAAACACATTACTACAATTCCAAACATTACAAATACACAAGCAAATGCTCAAAAAAGGCATTCTTTTCATACTAATAGGTTTTAGTACTTGCGGAGCAATGGCTCAGCAGGAAACCGACAATGTAAAGTTTCCCGACTACCAACGATTAAGCGTGGGCTACTTATTTGGCGGCCAAATTTATAACGAAACGTTTACCTACACTCCCGGCATCGACATTAAGGGAACTTACGGCATAAAAGTGAGTAACCGCGTTGGTGTCGGACTAGGATTCGGGTATTACAAACTCCCGCAGGAACGCTTCATACCCATTGGTCTCGAAGTAAGCGGCAACACCGATAAAGGCGAAAATACGTCTGTATTATCGATGCAATTAGGCTACGCACACGGCTGGTACGAAGGAAATAACACCATTGTCGGTTTTAATTTTCAGGGCGGACTCCATTTTGCCGTAGAATACACCATGCAGCGCAAAATTAATGACGCGCTCAGCGTTCAATTCAATGTGGCCTACCGTCACCAATTTGCAAAAATGGGTTTCGATACCTTTACCGCTAACTACAGCCAAATGGCCAATTACGATATGCTCGTTCTATCGCTGGGCATAATGCGAAACACACAATAAAAAATGAAACACACACTATACACTTCGCTCCTGCTGCTTTGCGTTATGGGCGGCCTTAAGTCTTTTTCACAATCGGTGGTGCTTAACGAAGTTGTGTTCGCAAACCAAACTTCGCTAACCGATGCCGATAACGACACACCCGACTGGATTGAGCTCTACAACGCCGATACCGTTGCGGTTAACCTGAGAGGCTTTCAACTAACAGACGACATTACAGAGAATATCCACTGGGCGTTCCCCGACTACACAATCCCCGCCAGCGGCTACTTAATTGTATTTGCATCGGGTAAAAACCGAAACCAATCGGGAGAATTCCACACAGACTTTAAGCTGGGGCTGATGGAGGAACAGCTCTATTTAATTGCTCCTTCGGGCATAATAACCGACTCCACCCATATTCGGTGCGTTCCACGCGACAAATCGCTGGCATGTATTCCCGACGGTGATCGTAATAATAGGTTTGTAACCACTCCAACTCCACGGCAAAGCAACAACCAGTCCGATACTATTTCAATTAATTACCGTCCCGACTCTCTGATAATAAGCGATGCAGGAGGCTTTTACGGCCAACCCATCGAACTATCAATGAGTAACACCCATCAACAAAATAAAATATACTACACACTCGATGGCGACGACCCCGACACCAACGAGCTGGAATACAACGCTCCTATAGATTTATACAACATTACATCAAACAAAATCAGGTTTGCCGACGAAATTGATAATGGGTTTGATCTGGGAAACGACATTTTTAAAGCGCCCATTGTACGGGCACAGGTTTTTAGCGAAGGCTGTCCGGCAAGCAACGCCATCAACAACACATATTTTATTGGCTTAGAAACAAACACTTACAATGTACCAGTTGTGGCCATCATCACCGATAAAGACAACCTTTTTGATGATGACGAAGGTATTTACGTAGAAGGAAACCACATGAACTACGCTCAAAGCGGCAAAGAATGGGAACGCGACATACACGTAGAAATGTTCGATCAAGGAGGTACTACAATCATTAAACAAGACGCAGGAATGCGCATACATGGACGTGGTAGCCGCATGCGACCACAAAAATCGCTGCGCCTTTACGCAAAGGAAAAGTTCGGAGCCGACTATTTCAAATATCCGCTATTTGAACAAAAACCTCATATTACACGCTTTAAGCGAATACTCCTTCGTTCGGTAACAGACATGGGCGAAACACTCATTAAAGACGAACTGACACAGGAGCTGGTTCGCCCAATGAACACCGATTATACCGCAGCCCGCCCTTCCATTGTGTTTATCAACGGTGAGTACTGGGGCATTTATAGCATGCGGGAACGCCAAGACGAGTATTATATTGCCGACAACTATTCCATTCCCAAAACCGATTTGAATGTAATATGCCACACTCCAGAAGGCCTCGAAGTTGAGGAAGGTCCGGAAGACGACTATGCCAACCTCACCTTATGGCTGGAAACCCACAACCCAAAAGAAGACCATTTTTATGCTCAGGTCAACGAGCAGCTCGATCTCGATGCTATGATGGACTATTACAGCGCCCAAATCTATTTTGCCAATACTGATTTCCCCGAAAACAACCTCAGACTGTGGCGCTTATTAAACGATACAGCGCGGTGGCGTTACTACTTTTACGATTGCGATGCTTGCATGAAAAGAGTAGATTATAACCTACTGTCCGAGTACTCGCACAATGGACAAGATTTGCAAAATTGCGCTCCCTATTCTACCTATGTGTTAAGACGAATGCTACAGAATCCGGAATTTGCTCAGCGATTCAGGGCACGCATGTTCAATCATTTATCGCACACATTCTCGCCCGAACGAGTACTGAGCCTCATCGATAAAATGAGAGAAACATACGCACCACTAATTCCCGAACACACGTACCGATGGAACACGCCATCAGACTATCTAAAATGGCAAAAAAACGTAGAACAACTAGAGTCTTTTGCTATTCAACGCCCTATGGTGCTAAAAGACGATTTACTGGAACAACTTAGCAGTCCGCTAATAATTTCGCCCAACCCAACAAACGGAGCATTTCGGGTGGCAGCACTGTGGAACAGCGGCAGCGCACAAATACGAATTTTGAATATTACCGGACAAGTTGTTCATCAAGAATCATTCACCATTGTTGAGAACACAACATACGAACCCAATGTGCTTTTGCCCACCGGACTCTACATTGTAGAAGTAGAAGCCAGAGGATTCCGCTTTAGCGAAAAATTAGTGGTGGTCAGTAATTAGTATGTAAGAAAACACCTTTGCATTTATGATAAAAAACCAACAATACAGCCACCTCATTTTATTGCTTATACTTATTGCATTTATACCCAAATACCAATATGCACAAGAGCTACGTGGCATTGCCGGCATTAAGTACGAAATCGGTTCTTTAGGGCTGGACACAGAATTCCAAGGACGCAGAATTAGCCCCACCGAAAACAAGCAATCGGCGCTTTGGAGCCTTGGCGCAGAATATGCACTAACCGATTGGCTCGACATACAAGCGGCTTATCGGTACGCAGCTACCGGTCGGTCGGGATTTTACGCCGAATCGAGCATCGATTATAAAAATAAAGATCGCTTTACATTCGATGCACAGCTAAAAAGCAAGCGATTCGATAATGATGCAAAATTGAAAAACAGACTACGCTATCAAATAAATATTTCCGATAAAGGAAACGTATCGCACTACATTCGGGAAAAAGTCTCGTTCGAGTATAAATTATCAGGATTTTACCGCCCGTTTGCCGAAGTTGAGATGTATTACGATACAGACAATAAAGAAATAAAAGCGCTCAGACTCTATTTGGGTAGCGAATTCGATATGGATAAGCATGTTGTGAGTCTCACCTACATAATGGAAGCCGATGTACGAACATCGATCGATTTTTTATACATTCTTGAGTTAGCTTATTCTTTTGATTTATAGTGCTTGACGAAGTACTGACACAAAAAAGCCGGAATGGTTCAACAATAAAGGTGAACCATTCCGACTTTCTAATATATCTTAAGAAAATTCCCACTCGGTCTGAGTGCCAATCAGAATTTTGATCTTACATATGAATGGTGGCCTCTCTATCGGGGCCTACCGACACAATGCTTACGGGCACTTCAATGTGGTGTTCAATAAATTTAACATACTCGATAAAAGCTGCGGGCAACTCTTCGGGCTTGCGGATATCTTTAATCTGTGTATTCCATCCTTTCAGCTCGGTATACACCGGATTAATTGGAGCATTAATATCGAAAGGTATCTCGAGCGTTTCCTCACCATTTATTTCGTAGGCAGTGCACACTTTTATGGTCTCGAACTCATCCAGCACATCCGATTTTGTAAGAATAATTTCGGTTACACCGTTCAGCATTACCACATACTTCAGTGCCACCAAATCGAGCCAACCACAACGTCGGGGCCGGCCGGTAGTAGAACCATATTCGGCACCTTTATCGCGTAATTGTTGGCCTTCGGCATTGTGCAGCTCCGTTGGAAATGGACCTGACCCTACGCGGGTGCAATAGGCCTTGGCAATTCCAATAATTTTCCCGATTTTTTGTGGTGCAATGCCCATTCCTGTACAAGCTCCGCCAATGGTAGTACTCGAAGATGTAACAAATGGATACGAACCAAAATCGATATCGAGCAAACTACCCTGCGCTCCTTCGGCCAGTATTTTCTTTCCTTCGCGGAAATACTGTTCAATACGGTATTCGCTATTAACAAATTCAAACTTTTTGAGCACCTCAATGGCCTCAAACCACTCCTCTTCGTCTTTAGCTAAATCGTATTCAAAATTGTACTGTTTCAGCAGCAACTGGTGTTTGGCCTTCAGTTTATTATATTTTTCTTTGAAGTCGATCGTTTCAATATCGCCAATACGCAACCCATCGCGTCCCACTTTATCGCGGTATGTGGGCCCAATTCCCCTGAGTGTCGACCCAATTTTCTCCTTCCCTTTAGCGTGCTCAATAGCAGCATCGAGCACGCGGTGGCTTGGTAAAATAAGGTGCGCTTTACGCGATAACAGAATCTTTTTAAACGGATCGATTCCCATAGCTTGCAATCCCTGTAACTCAATATCGAATTTAACCGGATCGAGAACCACTCCGTTTCCAACCAGGTTAATACTATCGTGAAAAATTCCGGATGGAACTAAATGTAAAACATGCTTTTTGCCATTAAACTCCAATGAGTGTCCGGCATTAGGGCCACCCTGAAAGCGTGTAACAACATCGTATTGCGGTGTGAGCAAATCCACACCTTTCCCTTTACCTTCGTCGCCCCACTGTAAGCCAAGTAAAACATCAATCTTCATATCGATAAGTTTTAAAATGATAGCCAAAACGCGTAAAAAACGGGTTAACGCCAACGTTTCGACAAAAAATAAGCACAAATACCGCTATATTCGGTCTTTGTGCAATGCTCCGCTAAGATAATACCTTAATTCCGGATTTAAAAAAACCACATCAACTTTATTTAAAAAGCCACACATGCCTGGCAACACTTTTTCGTCGATACAACCGGCTCTCAATCGACCATCAATCTTCCCCAAAAAATAATTCAAATTATTTCCAGCTCATTCTATTAGCCCAACAATAAAAATAGTATTCAGCATCAATCATATGCTAAGCATTCACTCCCTCCAATATCTTTCAATCTTCATCAACCACAAACCAGAATTATGGCTGAGTAATTGCATGTGACCAGATAATTTGTGAAATTTGTCAAAAACTATTAAACAATACAAAATGGACACGTTAAAAGCAATAATGTCTCGCAGAAGCATCAGAAAGTTCAAAGACGAACCCGTATCAGATGCTGCAATCAAGAAAATTTTAGAAGCCGCCATGAACGCACCAAGTGCCGGGGACGGAAAACCATGGCACTTCGTTGTAATAAGAGACCATGACAAGTTAAGCACCATAGCAGACAATGTAGACGAAGGTAACCAAATGTTTAAGCAAGCACAAGCTGCAATTTTGGTAGTTGGCGATCCTTCGAAAGAAGGCTTTCCGGGGTTTTACCCACAAGACTGCTCATGCGCATCGCAAAACATTTATCTGGCCGCACACGAGCTGGGACTTGGTACTGTTTGGATTGCATTATGGAGTGTAAAACCCCGTATCGATGGAATACGCGCCGTAATTGATGTTCCCGAAAACCTTGAACCGTTTGCTATTTTTCCAATTGGCGTGCCCAACGAAGATTTACCGGAAGAGTACCGATACGACGAAAGCCGCGTGCACACCGATAAATGGTAGTCACCCGGCTGGTCTTTTCCAATAAGAACAACCAATAAAAGAAGATGCAACTTATGCTTCATTTAACCAACGATGGATCTAAGTTGCATCTTTCTTATTAACAAAGAAGCACACGTTTACAACAATCATATTTCCCCATCATTACATGCCTGTCTAAGTGCAAACAAATCTTTCGCATGAAACTATCCTACATAGTACTTGCCCGAAAAGTCTAATTTACTCACAAAAATAATTTTTCAATTGTGTTCGTGAGCTAAAGGTTCTGCGTTACGCCCTTTCTGAAAACAGTTATCCCGAGAATCGGGACGCCTTGATTTTCAGAAAGGCCAAGCCTTGAACTTGAACTTTTCGAACCGAGTCATGACTAAAATTTAGTAACGAACGATATTTATTATTAGACAATTAAAAAAGAGCATGTTACTTATTGCACTTATCATGGCGAGCTCTATATGACCATTAAAATCAAGCACTCAGAAAAGCAGGTATTTTTCGTGCTGGCACTATATATCAAAAAACGAGATCTCTTAATGAAAAAAAGGGTGCTCCATCTTTGAGAACACCCCTTTCCTATCTAATCAAAAACACAATCTACCATATGTATGCTCTGTCGCTTTCTGCCAGGTACATATAGTTACCTTCGCCTACTCCAAATGCTTTATGGAATTCCGGCATATTTCGTAATGGTTCATTTACCCTGTTTTTTCCGAGTGAATGTACATCGACCTTGGTAAGTCTTATTTTCTCTTTATCTCGCACGTTTTGAGCCCAAACGTGAGCATATGCAAGGAAAAAACGTTGTACGGGAGTGAAATTATCAATTTTCTTGCCATTTTTGTACTGCTCAGTATTTTTCAAGGCAGTAAGCGCAATATTTAATCCGCCAAGATCGGCAATATTCTCTCCCAACGAAAGTTCACCATTGGCCATAATAGTATCCATAACGACAACCTTATTGAACTGGCCGACCAATTTTTTCGAACGCTCATTAAAACGCTCAGCATCTTCGGGTGTCCACCAATCAGACAAATATCAAACTTTCTCTAACAAGCTGCCTTTAGCGTCGAATCCGATAGTCAATACG
>JAQICA010000133.1 GCA_027858775.1 Salinivirgaceae bacterium
GTAATAAATAGTATTTTTCGGATCGAATGAAATCAATATTATTAGTAAATGAAAAACAGGTACGTTAGTTTTATTTCTGATGAGCATTTTTTAAAGTGCATAGAACAATTACATGATTCGTACATTAGGGCAAAAGAGAAAATTTCGAAGCAGAAGTTTTACGCCAATAAAATCGACACTATTAAGCTCACTTTTGATACTAAATTTAATGGTATTGATGAGGAGAGTATTATTGAAACTGAAATTTTGCGGCAAATCGATAAATCGATAAATAATTCAATTGGGACTTTTCACGAACAAATACTAGGTGGTATTGACGGTTATGAAGTAGGCAATTTGAGTGGGTTTGATATTAAAGCAAAAAATGATTCCTTGTTTGCGGATATTAAAAATAAGCACAATACAATGAATAGCAGTTCAGCAGAAGCGCTATTTCAAAAGTTAGCTCGATATGCAAATGATTATAAAAAAGCAAAGTGTTATTGGGTGCAGATATTAGCTAAAGGGAGCTTTAATGAGCGTTGGACAGGAGATATAAATGGCAAGGAATACAGTCATAGCCGTGTTTTCAAAATCTCAGGCGATCAATTTTACGCATTGCTCACAGGGAGTCAAACTGCGCTGTGCGATCTTTACATGGCTTTACCTGTTGCTATAGACGATTTTCTTAAAAAAATAAAATCTCAAACTGCAAATGCAGATAACTCTGCCCTTGCAGAAGTAAAAAAAGAAACCATTATAACTAAGCGTTCGGTCTTAGATCAAATCACTTTTGAGAACTATAGTTATTATTTAGGTTTTGAACGGCTATAATAATTGTTCAAAAATTGAATAATTGAATACCCCAATTCGCGACTAAAATTTACCGGTACAGCATTTCCTATTTGCTTGTACTGCTGAGCAGTAGATCCGTTAAACTCCCATTCATCCGGGAAGGTTTGAATGCGAGCGTATTCTCGGACTGCAAACGGACGGGTTTCATCAGGGTGGCAGCGTTCTGTTTGTTTCTGGGCAGGACTACACGTTAATGTCAGGCAAGGTTCATCCCACCCGATTCTTCGGGCCATGCCCGTTTTACCGCCACCTAAATAGAAACTACCTCCCATATATTTCTTTTGAATGTCTACAGGTAAATCTCTCCAATAGCCTTTGGGTGGAACTAGGTTAAGAACATCCTTTTTGGTTTGGGGGTAATTTGCTCCATCTGATTTGGGTACGTCAGTGTCAAATAGATCCCCTTTTTTCAAAGCATCTGATAAGTTGTAAGTTCGCCTGTAAGGTTTTGGATATTCGTACCGGACATCAATATTTTTTCTAATACCCACTAGTATTAATCGTTCTCGCTTTTGGGGGACTTTGTAATGAATTGCCTTTAACACTTTTACAGGAACTACGTTGTAGCCTATTTCATCTAAAATAGAAACCATGCCGGCCAGTGTTTTTCCACCATCATGACTTAAAAGACCTCTCACATTTTCGCCAATACAAATAGTCGGAGATACTTCCTGAACAACACGGGCAAATTCATAAAATAAAGTTCCTCGTGCATCGTTCAAACCAAGCTTCTTACCCGCATAGCTGAATGCCTGACATGGAAATCCGCCGGTAACTACATCTACAGTGTTTTTATATGCCGAAAAATTGAAGTTCCTAACGTCTCCCTCCAGCACATTCCAATTTGGACGATTTGTTCTTAATGTGTTGCAAGCCCATTTATCAATTTCGTTTAATGCCACACATTTTAAACCTGCTTTTTCTAGTCCAACTGCTAGCCCACCCCCTCCGGCAAACAATTCGATAACCGAGTATTCATTTAATGGCTCAACGTAATTGGAATCTTCTGGTTCAATCGTATCTTCGAATAGATCACCCATTAAATTTTCAACATCGGTTTTTCGGTACACTCTGTAATTTGAAACCGGTTCTCGAACAGCTTTTAAAATCCCTTCATTATCCCACCTTCTCAGGGTTTCTTTACATTTACCAACAAGTTCCGCTGTTTCAGTCAGCGACAAATAATCTTTAGTAACCATCTTATAAAACGTTATACATTGGTTACAAATATAGCGTAAAAATAATTATGAAAAAAAGGATGAGCCGTGGATTTAACTTTAAATACAAACAGAGCAACCATTCAAGTCGCTCTGTTTATTTACATGCCCATTTTTATATTACCACCCCAGCAGGTAGCCGAAAATAAGTGGCGCCACAATGGTGGCATCTGATTCGATGATGTATTTTGGGGTGTCGATGTCGAGTTTTCCCCATGTGATTTTTTCGTTTGGTACGGCTCCGGAGTAAGATCCGTAGCTTGTAGTAGAATCGGAAATTTGACAGAAGTAGCTCCAGAAAGGGGTGTCGGTTCGTTCCATATCCTGATATAGCATGGGCACTACGCAAATGGGGAAATCGCCGGCTATGCCGCCACCAATTTGGAAAAATCCCACGCCCTGATCTCCGGCATTGGCAGTGTACCACTCGGCCAGCCAGGCCATGTACTCAATTCCCGATTTCATGGTCGAGGGTTTCAACTCATTTTTCAGGCAGTACGATGCGAAAATATTTCCCATAGTGCTGTCTTCCCATCCGGGTACAACAATTGGAATGTTTTTTTCGGCTGCTGCAAGCATCCAGCTATTTTTTGCGTCAATTTCGTAATACTGCTCCAATACGCCCGATAGTAACATTCTGTACATGTATTCGTGTGGGAAGTAGCGTTCGCCCTTATCTTCGGCATCTTTCCAAATGGCGAAAATATGCTTTTGCAAGCGTCGGAATGCTTCTTCTTCCGGAATACAGGTATCGGTAACGCGGTTCAGTCCGCCTTCGAGCAGTTCATATTCTTGTTTAGGTGTAAGATCGCGGTATTCGGGCACACGTTTGTAATGCGAATGTGCCACAAGATTCATAATATCTTCTTCGAGGTTTGCGCCGGTACACGAAATTATTTGCACTTTATCCTGCCTGATCATTTCGGCGAGCGACTTACCCAGTTCGGCCGTACTCATGGCTCCGGCCAGGGTAATCATCATTTTTTTACCGTCGGTCAGGTGTTTTTCGTATGCTTGTGCTGCATCCACAACAGTGGCCGCATTAAAATGCTTGTAGTGTTCAAGCATAAACTGACTGATAGGTCCTTTATTTGTCATTTGTCAAGAATTTATAGCTTAATAATTTATAATACAGTTTTGCCACCAGGAATTGCGGGTGTTTAAGGTTTTCGATAGGTGCAAGTTCCACAATATCGAACGCCACCACTTCTTTTTGTTGAAAAACCATTTTCAGAAATTGCAGTGTTTCGTACCATTGCATGCCGCCGGGTTCGGGTGTTCCGGTGGCCGGCATAATGGCCGGATCCAGTGCATCCAGGTCGATAGTCAGGTACACCTTATCGGTCATTTGGTCGATGGCCTTTTGCATCCACTCTTTATTTTCTTGCATTTGATGAGCAAAAAAGCACTTTGTAGAACTGATGAACGGCCTTTCACTTTCGTCCATGCTTCTTATGCCTACCTGCACCAAATTACAATGCTGCGATGCATGATGAGCTGCACAGGCGTGGTTACAAGCCGAGCCAGCGTATTCGGGGCGTAAATCGGCGTGGGCATCGAGCTGAAGTACTGTTAAATTTTCGTGTTCGTCACAAAACGCCTCAATAGTGCCAATGCTAACCGAGTGTTCACCGCCAAAAAAGGTAAGAAACTTTCCGGTTTTTATTAGTTGCCGGGTACTGTTGAGCACGGCCTCTTTCATGGCTTCAGGAGAGCTGTCTTCGGTAATGGCCGGTAAAATGTGTACGCCCTTTTTGTACACTTCGCTTTGAGTTTCAATATCGAACAATTCCATATTTTCTGCCGCATCGAGAAATGCCTCAAACCCGTTATTAGCTCCTTTTCCCCAGGTGCTGGTTCCGTCGTACGGAATACTTTGCAACAGCACTTTTGCTGCTGCAAATGTGGTGAACTCATCGGGTAATCCTGCAAAGTTTTTATTCATGGTATTGTTTATATTTTCCGTATTTCATTTTTTTTGCTGTCACTCGGTTCGGGATCGGAGTAACCCAAAATCTGGAACATATCGCTTACGGTTTGTTCGTTACGATAGACGTAATCGATGATGTTTCCTTTCTCATCGCGATCTATCACAATATGGCTCGGCGACGGAATAAGGCAATGCTTTATTCCACCGTACCCGCTAATAGAGTCCTGATAGGCGCCGGTGTGGAAAAAGCCAATGTAGAGGGGTTCTTTTTCGCGATTGGTAAATGCCGGCAGCAGCACCTCCTGATTTAAATCTTCGGAATTGTAGTAGTCGGAATGGTCGCAACTTATACCTCCAATATTTACACGTCGGTAATCGTTATTCCATTTATTTACAGGTAGTAAAATAAACTTTTCGTGAATAGACCAAGCGTCGGGAATAGTGTTCATCAGCGAATTGTTTATGATGTACCACGTTTCGGTATCGTTTTGTTTCTTTTGCTCCAGCACTTCAAATATTATCGCTCCACTTTCACCTACGGTGTAACGCCCAAATTCTGTATAAATATCGGGTTCGTCTACTCCGGCAGTAGTACAAACTTCTTTTATGTTACTCACAATTTCGCCAATCATGGTTTCGTAGCTATACTCGAAGCCCAAGTGGTTGCGAATGGGGAAGCCACCTCCAATGTTCAGTGCTTCAAGTGTAGGACATTCTTTTTTCAGATTGACATACAAATCCAGTGCTTTTCGGAATTCGCCCCAGTAGTAGAGGCTATCTTTAATACCTGAATCCACAAAAAAGTGGAGCATTTTTAGTTCCAGATTCTTTTTGGGTCTGATTCGTTGTTTGTAAAAATCGATAATATCGTCGGGGCGAATACCCAGTCGCGACGTATAATAGGCCGACTGGGGTTCTTCGTTAATGGCCATTCGAATACCAACTTTCAGCTTTTTGCGACCCAGTAATTTTTCTATTCGGGTAAGCTCCGGTACACTGTCTAATATGGTTATGGAATTTCTGAATCCGGCATCGCGCAAGCGAATAATCTTTTCGATGTATTCGTTTGTTTTATAGCCATTGTGCACCAACACTCTGTTTTTATCAATGCGTTTATCGTCCCATAACCGTTCAATGAGGTCGATATCGAACGACGATGATGTTTCCAAATGCACATCGTGCTTAAGCGCCTCATTTATTACGTGATGAAAGTGATTACACTTCGTGCAATAGCAATAATAATACTTTCCTTTATAGTTATTTCGGCTTATTTCCCGGTTAAAAAGATTTTTTGCTTTCTTAATTTGGTCGCCGATTTTGGGTAAATAGATGAAACGAAACGGCGTTCCGTATTTTTCGATTAAGTATTTGAGCGAGATGCCTTGAAATGTTAGGTAGCCATCACGCAAATCGAAACTCTCTTGCGGAAAGTAATAACTTTGCTCAATAAGGTCGAAATAAGAATTTTTCACTCGTTTAGATTTTAATTGTATGTTGAAAATTCATAATTCTTCTTGTGTTGGAATTATTCCCCCTTAAATAAAAAACGCTATGAGAGGGTGATATTGTTAACAGATGTTTTGATTAATAAAATGGTAAAATAAAAGTAACTAAAACAGAAACAGTTAACAAATTATTCTTAATGGATTTTGTGTTTGATTACCGTTTTATTGTCGAATTGAAAAACTTCGCAAAATAAGTTCATTTTTCGTAAATATCGCATCGATTTTATATTTTGCGTGTAAATACATTTAAGGTACATACTAAAAAAAAGCATTCTGTTTTATGTATTGTTTAAAATGTGTTAAACACCCAAATTCGTTTTATTAATATGAATATCCGGTACCTAAAACAGAACCAACAGGATGAAAATCAATTGTTTTTCTTCACATCGGCCAACTGGCGGATAAGGGGCAAATGAAGGAAATCAAATTCAGATTGGGTACAAAAACGGATAACTATTTTTATTAGTCGACTATTTTTCATGACCACGAAATTTACGTATTGCTCAACATGGTGAATTTGGCATCTGTGCAAGCACATACATAAAAGGGCCGATGACAAGTTTTCCATTCGCAGCATCTGTTTGTTATATGATAAGTTTGGGATGTAAAACAGAATTTATTGAAGTATTTTTTGGCATTGGAAAAACAACGTATTAAATTTACAACAAAATACTATGCTTATGTTGCCTGAAAAAAATAACCCACAATGGAGAAGATTGGTTACGGGGGAGCAAAACTACCCGCTGAAAAACTTCGTTCTGCAAATGAAAGTGACGCAAACAGCCACCGACATCAGAGCTGGACTGCTGTCTGTCGATAAAGCTGTGGAAGACATTTATGCCTTGTGCCAAAAATATGAAAAGGCTGTTTCGCAAGACATGGAAGTTATTTTTTCGAATTAATTCAAAAATCAGAGTTATGCACAAACATTTATATACTGTAGACGAAGTTACAAAAATGATTAAAGAAGGCCGGGTATTACTAATTGCAGGCGACGAATTGCTGCTTACGCAGCTACCCGATGGTGAATGGGTAGGTGGTACCATACCATATTTTATGACACGCCACGGAGGTATGTACACTACCGAACTTTTGTACGTAACAGATATTACGAACGAGGTAACTAACATAAAAATTGAAACCTACGATGAAAATTCTATCCACAACCTATTAGAGCATAGTTTCGAGAATGGTTTTTCATACATTGTAGTTCCGGCACTCACTAAAGTATTAGAAAAATTTGCGTTGGAAGCACCCAACTGGGATAAAATGTATGTAAACCCGGTTGTAGGATGGGTAACCGGTGTGCGTTACGAAGATTTTGGTGCTGCAAAACCCAAAACCTTTGCTGGAAATAAAGCTTATACCAATAAAGCGGTAGTATTGCATGCTGCACTGCCCGAGGGTAAGGTGGCACGAACAGAAATTATTAATGTGTACGAACAGGGCGATGGCGATGAAATTTTATTTGGTGAGCGTGGATTTGGCAACAACCTGTGTACCATTGACGGCGAAACACGCGATTTGTACCAATATTTTCAAGAGCAAAATGTGGATGAGACGCTCCCACTAGTAGCTAATTATGCGGGTGCCAATATTAATGTGGGTTCCATTTGGAATAAAGAAACGAAACGCGCCGACCTATTTGCACCGGTTTTTCCCAATACAGTTTATAAGGTAGCTAAAACACGCGATATTAATTATCCGGAAGAGTTTCGCGAAAAAATTGCTGGCGATGCAGGCTCAAATATTATTTTCTCCTGTAATTGCCTGTTCAACTATATTAATTTCCAACTGGAAGGCAGAGCCATTGAGAACGTAACCGGACCGGTTACGTTTGGCGAAATTGCCTACCACTTACTTAACCAAACGTTTGTGTATTTGGTTGTTGAATAATATACCGATGTTTTTCCCGGCCTTTTCGTTATTTTTCCTGTCTGATAAAAGCACAGATCCTGATTACAAGTTACAGGCTTTGCTCTATTTCAGCTGATCGAACAGTGATGGAATGTGCCTTCGAAATCCTTCTGAGAAAAATTCATCGAGCGCTTTGGTTTTTGCAAGAGGAAAACGGCTTCCCACACCGCGCACTTTTTGTGTTGTAATTTGTTTGATGATCTTTCCATCGGCTGAAGCCAA